>JBLIFE010000019.1:0-13983 GCA_047633515.1 Paracoccaceae bacterium
GCGGGTCACAGGTGCACCCGCCGCCCTTGAATGCCGGATGACACAGATTCTGCCAACCCTCGGGGAAGCGAATTTTCTGGTGCTTGGAGAGGTGATCGGTGTCTACATGCGCGACGATTGCATGAAAGACGGGATGTTCGACCTGACGACGTATCAGCCGTTGGCCCGATTGGGGTACAAAGACTACGCCCGCATTTCAGAGTTGTTTTCCCTCAAGCGGCCCGATGAGGCCTAAACCCCGCGGGCGTGCCGAAAAGTAAACGGGCCTGCCGCGACCGATCTTGATGCGCGTGCCGCGCAAACAATCTCCCTCGACGGCGGTGGCCCGCCCCCTTACGGGGTCGGGTCCGGCTTCATCATCGGGGTTTGCGCCTCAATGGCCACCGGACAAGACGCCTGTACGCACCCCGTAATCAGCGGCAATCTGGTAATCGGGGTCATCTTCGCTGTCGACAATCAACTGCCCCGCCTTTTTCAGAAGTTTGTGGCAGTCGCGGCTCAGATGGCGCAACTGAACGTTCTTGCCCAAGGCCTCATAACGCGCAGCGACCGCCTCAATCTCGGTCAAGGCGGATTGATCGGCCACTCGGCTATCGGCAAAGTCCAGAATAATCATGTCCGGGTCGTTCTCGGGGTCAAGCATTTCTGCAAAAGCATCCGTCGAGCCAAAGAATAACGGCCCCTGAATCTGATATACCTTTGCGCCTTCGGGGCTCATGTAGGTCGTGGCACGAATACGGGTCGCGTTCTGCCATGCGTAGGCCAGAGCGGAAATGATCACGCCGACAACCACGGCCGTTGCAAGGTCGGTCAGCACGGTGACGACCGTCACCAAAACAATGACCACCGCATCGACCAATGGCACCTTTGTCATGATTGTCAGGGACTTCCATGCGAAGGTTCCAATAACGACCATGAACATGACCCCGACAAGTGCTGCCAGCGGGATCTGTTCGATAAGCGGCGATGCAATGACAATGAAGATAAGCAGGAATAGCGCCGCCGACAGGCCCGATACCCGCGTGCGTCCACCGGATTTTACGTTGATCATCGATTGTCCGATCATTGCGCAGCCACCCATGCCACCGAAAAATCCGGTGACCGTGTTCGCGATGCCTTGCGCAAGACATTCTTGGCTGGAGCCGCCGCGCTGTCCTGTGATTTCACCCACGAGGTTCAGGGTCAGCAGGCTTTCGATCAGACCGATTGCCGAAAGGATCACCGCATAGGGCAGAATAATCTGAAACGTTTCCCACGTCAGCGGAACCATCGGAATGTGGAACGCCGGCAAGCCGCCCTCGATCGAGGCAAGGTCGCCCACACGCGGCACATCGATACCGAAGGCAATTACAACCACAGCGACAATACCGATCCCGGCCAGCGGCGCGGGAATGGCCTTTGTCAGGCGCGGCGTGACCCAGATAATGGCCATTGTCGCCCCGACCAGCAAAAGCATCATGGCCAGCGGCGTGCCGGTCATCCAGTCCCCGCCGGTCATCCCGTGCGCCCCTGCAACAGAAGTGCCCGGAACCTTGAACTGGCTCAACTGCGCAAGAAAGATCACAATCGCAAGCCCGTTGACAAACCCCAGCATCACCGGATGCGGCACCAGCCGGATAAACTTGCCCAGTTTGAAAACACCGGCTGTAATCTGGATCAGACCCATCAATACAACCGCCGCAAACAGATATTCGACACCGTGTTCAGCCACCAAAGCGACCATAACAACCGCCAGCGCACCAGTCGCCCCCGAAATCATTCCGGGCCGCCCACCGATCAGCGCCGTAATCAAACCGACCAGAAACGCAGCATAAAGCCCCACCAGCGGATGCACCCCTGCCACGAACGCAAAGGCAACCGCCTCGGGGACAAGAGCCAGTGCAACAGTAAGACCGGCAAGTATTTCGATGCGCAGCGACATCTTTCGCAGCATTTCCCCCTCGAGCCTGAATTGGGAAAAGGTGGATTGTTTGGCAAGTTGCAGCAGGGTGCGGGGCAAATGAAGGGCCTCTTTCGGGTCGGAGAAAATGTTAGGTATCCCGAAAGCGCTCCGGGCATCGTGAAGGTGCGGTGTGTCAAGAAGTCTCGCTTGTACACGAACGACGGTGAAAAGGTCAAATGCCGCCTCGCACGTTAGCCTTAACGGGCACCTAACAAATGACGCCACACAGCAGAACCCCCATTTTTGCGCAATATCCACAGCGCACCAACCGGGCGCCCCTTCCCGTCCGGGGTGATGCCCGATAAGATGCGCCCGGACACGCGTACAGATCGGAGACAGCATGACCCGGCCCAAAATCGGCATTATCGGTGGCAGCGGCGTTTATGAAATCGACGGGTTGCAAGACCCCCGGTGGCAATCTGTCGATACGCCTTGGGGCGCGCCCTCTGACCAGGTTTTGAGCGGGCGGCTCGGAGACTTGGAGCTTGTCTTTCTACCCCGCCACGGCCGCGGTCATGTTCACAGCCCGACGCAGGTGCCTTACCGCGCCAACATCGACGCGCTTAAACGCATGGGCGTGACAGATGTAATCTCAGTGTCGGCATGTGGGTCGTTCCGCGAAAGGATGGCCCCCGGAGATTTCGTGATCGTCGATCAATTCATCGACCGGACAGTCGCACGTGACACGTCGTTTTTCGGGACCGGCTGTGTGGCGCATGTCTCGATGGCGCATCCCACCTGCGCGCGGCTCGGGACAGATTGCGCAACAGCCGCGCGCGCAGCCGGGATCACGGTACACAGCGCCGGCACGTACCTTGCGATGGAGGGGCCTCAATTCTCGACCTTGGCCGAATCGCGCCTGTACCGCGACACATGGGGCTGTGATGTGATCGGCATGACCAACATGCCCGAGGCAAAACTCGCCCGCGAGGCCGAACTGTGCTATTGCGCCGTCGCAATGGTCACCGATTATGATTGCTGGCACCCCGACCACGACGCCGTCGATGTGGCGCAGGTCATCAAGGTCATGACCACAAACGCGCAGGCCGCAAAAACGATGATTGCCGGGCTTCCCGCCCTGCCTATTGCAGAGGCGCGCGCCCAGTGCCCGTGCGGCTGTGACCGGGCGCTGGACAATGCGTTGATTACCGCCAAAACAGCCCGTAATCCAGATTTACTGGCAAAGCTTGACGCAGTGGCCGGTCGCGTACTTTAACTGCTTGAAAGGGCTTTGCCTTCGATGAAAAAAGTCTCTGACTATATCCGCACCATCCCCGATTTCCCCCATGAGGGGATCATGTTCCGTGATGTCACCACGCTTTTTGCCGATCCACGCGGGTTTCGTATGGCCGTGGACCTGATGTTGCACCCCTATTCGGGTGTGCGCATCGACAAGGTCATCGGCCTTGAGGCGCGCGGGTTTATCCTTGGCGGGGCGATTGCGCATCAATTGGGCGTAGGGTTTGTGCCGGTGCGCAAAAAGGGCAAGCTGCCGGGTAAGACCCTCAGCGAGAGCTACACGCTGGAATATGCCACAGCGACCGTCGAAATTCACGATGATGCCATCGCGCCAGGTGAACGTGTCTTGTTGGTCGATGACCTGTTGGCCACAGGCGGCACGGCACAGGCCGGCATCACCTTGGTACAGCGTCTGGGTGGCGAGATTGTTGGCTGCACCTTTGTGGTGGATCTGCCCGAGTTGGGCGGCCGGACCAGGCTGGAGGCGCTGGGGATGGATGTCGCGACCTTGTGCGACTTTTCCGGCGCCTGACGCCCGATCCAGACCTGATCCAGATGTCGGCCTAATGCAGCCGTGAGTGGGTCAGATACCCCTCGACTGTCTTCTCACCAAGTGCCTTGAGCGCCTCAAGCCGGTGAAAACCCTCGATTAGAACAAACCCTTCGCCATCGACACGAACCCTGATCGGTGTGGTTTGCCCGTTCTCGAGGATGTCCTCGGCCAGTGTCTGGACCTTGTCGGGTTCAAGGGTTTTTACGCGCTTGACAGGGACACGCACCTTTTCAATGGGCAGTGTTTTCTTTTCAAGCATAGATCGGCTCCCTTTGAGCGGGCAAGTCTGCCCGATAATCAATCCTAGCACGGAATTTGCCCGCCACAATCGTCCAACGCACTCAGGCGGGCGGAACAACTGCACCCGGATTCATGATGCCCTTGGGGTCAAGCGCGTCCTTGATCGCACGCATCGCCGCCAGCTTGGCCGGATCACCGTAACGTTTCAAATCATCCACCTTGAGTCGCCCGATCCCGTGCTCGGCACTCACCGAACCGTCAAAGGAATGCACCAGATCATGGATGGCCCGCTTGATCGCGGGCCGTTCGTTTTCGTGGTCAGCGCGCTGCTGCCCCGGCATCGGAAAGACGTTGTAATGCAGGTTTCCATCCCCCACATGGCCAAAACAATTGATGCGGAAGTCACCGATTTCGGCAATCACCTCGCCACCTTTGCGGATAAAATCGGGAATCGCGCCAAGCGGCATGGAAATATCGTGCGACGACACCGATCCTATCCGGCGATTCGCCTCAGGAATGTTTTCGCGGATCGCCCAGAACTCTGCACGTTGGGCTTGCGATTGGGCGATCACCCCGTCAAGCGCCAGACCTTCGTTCGCGGCCTGCTCGAAAAGCGTTTCAAGCGCCTGTGTGACATCGACACCGCGCCCCAGCCCAACATCGATCAGAACCATCCATTCGGGTTTTTCCGCAAAGGGTTGGCGCACTTCTGGCATTTTTTCGCTTAAGAAATCCAACCCCATCCGGTGCATGATCTCAAATGCCGATACCCCCTGCCCCAGATGCTCGCCCGCAAGTGACAGCAGCTTCAGCGCCGCCTCCGGCCCCGGCACAACAATTAACGCAGCCCCCTCGGCCACCGGTCTGGGAAACAACCGCAAACTGGCAGCCGTGATAATCCCAAGCGTTCCTTCGGCCCCGATCATCAAATGTCTAAGATCATAGCCGGTGTTGTCTTTGCGCATCCGGCGCAGGCCGTGATAAACGCTGCCGTCAGGCATGACCGCCTCGATGCCAAGGCACAGATCGCGCGCATTACCGTACCGCAGCACATTGACCCCGCCCGCATTCGTCGACATCAATCCACCAATCCGCGCCGACCCCTCCGAGGCCAGCGAGAGCGGAAACAGACGCTCTACACTTTGGGCCGCATTCTGCACATCGACAAGAATCGCCCCCGCTTCGGCCACCAGCACGTTCTCGTCAGGGTAAACCGCACGCACCGCGTTCATCCGCTCAAGCGAAAGCACCAGCGGCTTTGGCCCAGCAGGGGCAATTTGCCCCCCGACCAGCCCCGTTCCACCGCTATAGGGGATCACGGCCACGCCCGCGCCATGGGCCGCAGCAATGGTTTGCGCCACCTCTGCGGTGGATGCGGGCGCCACCAAAAGCGCATCCGCTCCGGCATAACGCCCGCGCGGTTCCTCAAGGTACTTTGGCTCCAGCGGGCGAAACGCGCCCGCGGGCAGCACACTGCGCAGATGCGCCTCGAATGTGTCGGATACAGAGTTCAACATAGGCTAACGGCCTTTCCGTCCTTAATCAATCGCGCTCCAGATCAATCATAGAGCATCGGTCCGGCGCAACCCTCTATTCTGGATCGCGCAGATAGAGCGGATCAAGCACCATCACCGTCGGTCTGCCGGGAAGCTTTTTAAGCGAGGTTTCCAGAAAGCTACTTTCAAACCGGACGATATCGAAATCATCCGCCATGTTCTGCAAGAACAGATCAAGGTTGGATGGCCCGAACCAGTGCATCGGGATCACAATCGACGCCCGCATCCGGGTCAGCATCCTGATCAGACTAGCCCGGTCGATGGTCATGCCACCATCCACAGGCGCCATCACGATATCAAGACGTCCAATTGCGGCGTATTGCTCGGCGGAGGGTTCGTGATGCAGGTGCCCCAGATGGCCTATGCACATGCCCCCGACCTCGAAGATAAAGATCGAATTACCATCCGTCACAGGCTCGCCACCCCATCTGCTGCGGATATCGGTGGTGACGTTGCGCACCAGCATCTCGCCCAGATCCAGCCGGATGTCTGCCGGCACACCGTTCGTGCGCCACCCCTTCAGAACATGCGCGATATTCGGATCGGGATACCCCGTCCAATGACTGTCATGGGCATTGTTCATCGTCACGATATCGGGCGCAAAGTTCGAAGTGCCCATAAACCCGGTATAATCGGTGGCCACCGTCAGCCCGCCCGCCGTTTCCAGCAAAAACATGGCATGATCCACATAGTTGATCCGAACCGTATCGGCATCGGGCAATGGCTCGAAATAACGGGCGGGTTGCACGAAGTGCAGGCCCGGAACGCTTTGCGCAAGCGAGATGCAATGCGACGGCTTTCGTTCTTGTGCAAGGCTCTGCCCGGCTCCCCCCGTGAACGCCAACAGGGCGAAGAGGAAAATTATGCGCGTCATGACCGACCTCCCTTTGAGTTTTAAAAAGGTAGCTCTTGCCTCGCGGATGTCATCAAGGAAGTTGCCGTTTTCCACATCTGGCATCAAAGGCAGACAGACAATCCTAAAAAAGAGGCACTAGTTCGCATCGGCCCGCTCGCGTCTGCCGCCGCGCAGGTTGGCAAACAACACGTGATCGCGCCATTTCCCCTGTATCTGCAAATAGCTTTTGGCGACCCCCTCGTATTTGAACCCGCAAGCCTCCAATACCCCGCGCGAGGCCTGATTCTCGGGCAGGCAGGCCGCTTCGATCCGACTTAGATCCAATGTCGTAAAGGCATGATGGGTCAGCGCCTCGATCGCTTCGCGCATGTAACCTTGTCGCGCAAAAGGTGCCCCGACCCAATAGCCCAACGTCCCAGCCTGTGCAGGGCCGCGCCGGATATTATCCAGTGTGATCGCGCCAAGAAGACTGTCATCTTGCTGTCGGATTAGAAAAAAGGGCAAGGCGGTGCCACTACTGACAGCGCGCTGCGCCCAATACACCCGGTTGGTGAATGCCTTGCGCGTCAAATGATCCGGTGCCCACGACGGCTCCCATTGCTGCAGAAAGCCGATGCTATCGTGCCTAAGCGCAGACCAGGATCGAAAATCGCCATGCATAGGGGGGCGCAAGATCATCCGGTCGGTGACGATCCGTATCTTGCGCCGCCCCAAGCGTATCAAGCGGCAAGCCTGTCCCGCAATGCGCCATGGCTTGGCGCGGTCTCTGCCGGGCCATAAAGCGCCAGCGCCGATTTGCCGTTTTCAACCATGTCTTGTGCATAGGCCGCAACCTGTACCAACCCGACCGCGTCAACCTTGGCGATTGCCTCGGCCAACGAGGGCACGCGGTCATAGATAGATACCAGCCGCGACAAACGCTCGGCCCTGCTTGAAGGACTCTCAAGCCCCATTAGCAACCCAGCCTTCATCTGGGCACGCGCACGGGCGACCTCGGCCTCGGTCATGCTGTCGACCGACCGTTTGAGTTCGTCAATGGTCAGCATTGCTAAACCGTCGATATCCTCCCCGCTGGTGCCCGCATAGACCGTGAGCATTCCGGTGTCGGCATAGGCCCCCGCAGACGCAAAGATCGAATAGCACAATCCACGCTTTTCGCGAACCTCCTGAAACAGACGCGATGACATGCCGCCGCCCAGCAACGAGGAATAGATCTGTGCGGTATAGATCGTGTCGTCGCAATACCCCGGACATTCGAATGCCAGCGCAAAATGCACCTGCTCCAATGTCTTGATCTCGCGGCGCTCGCCACCTGCAAATTGCGCTACATCCGGCACAGATCCCAGTACCGGCGATAGATGGCCGAACAACTCTTCGGCGATCTTCATGATCTGGTCGTGATCCACCGCTCCCGCGGCAGCCAACACCATTTGACCGGGGCCATAATGCTGCCCGACAAACTGCCGAAGGTCGTCGCGCGAAAACGCGCCGACCCGCTCAGACGGGCCAAGGATTGTGCGCCCCAACGCCTGCCCCGGATAAGCGGCTTCCTGAAGCCAGTCAAAAATCACATCATCCGGCGTATCAAGCGCCTGACCGATCTCTTGCAGAATCACACCGCGCTCGACTTCGATCTCGGCAAGGTCAAAGACAGGATTGAGCACGATGTCGGCAATCACATCCAGCGCAAGCGGCACGTCCGCGGCCAGAACACGCGCGTAATATGCTGTCATCTCACGACTGGTGTAGGCGTTGATATAGCCGCCGACATCCTCGATTTCTTCGGCAATCTGGAGCGCGCTGCGCCGCTTGGTGCCTTTGAACGCCATGTGTTCAAGGAAATGGGCGATGCCGTTTTGTGCCAGCAACTCGTGCCGGCCACCCACATTTACCCACACCCCGATAGAGGCCGATTCCAGCCCCGGCATGTGTTCGGTTACGATCCTGAGCCCGTTGGGCAACCTGTCAAGATTTACGCTCAATCGGCGCGCCTTTCTTTGATCAACTCTTCGATGGCCTCGAGGTCGTTTTCAACCCGGCTCACGCGTTCGGAACGGTCATACAGGTCTGCCATTCGAGATGGAAGGGCTGGATGCTGCCCCGTGGCTCCTTCCACGGCAGCAGGAAACTTCGCCGGATGCGCCGTCGCAAGGGTAATCATCGGGCTGGTGCCCGCATGCGCCTCGGCCACATGCACACCGACTGCGCTGTGCGGGCACAGGATTTCACCGGTCTGGGCTGCCAGACGACGGATCGTGGCCGCCGTTGTTGCCTCGTCGCACATTCCGCTGACAAAAGTCTCGTGCAGACGCTCGAACGCTCCCTGAGAGACACTGAACCCGCCCTTCGAGGAAAGCTCCTCCATCAGGCCGGCAATGGCACGGCCATCCCGATCATAAAGATCAAACAATGCCCGCTCGAAATTCGAGCTGACCTCGATATCCATCGAGGGCGAAATGGTCGCCACCACGCCGGACTTGCGGTACTCGCCCGTGCGGATGCAGCGATTGAGGATGTCGTTCTGATTCGTCGCCACCACCAGTTTATCAATCGGCAGGCCCATCTTTTTGGCGATGTATCCCGCAAAAATATCCCCGAAGTTGCCCGTTGGCACCGTAAAGCTGACCTTGCGGTCAGGCGCCCCCAGCGACGTGGCCGCAGAGAAGTAATACACCACTTGGGCGAGCACCCGCGCCCAGTTAATCGAGTTGACCCCCGCCAGCCCGACACCGTCGCGAAACGCAAAATCGTTGAACATGTCCTTCACGCGCGCCTGACAATCATCGAAATCGCCCGTCACCGCCAAAGCATGCACATTCGCTTCGGTTGGTGTCGTCATTTGCCGGCGCTGGACCTCGCTGACGCGGCCGTGCGGATACAGGATAAAGACATCAACCGCTGCCAGCCCGCGAAATGCCTCTATCGCGGCGGACCCTGTGTCGCCGCTCGTGGCCCCTACGATGGTCACCTTGCGATTGTTACGCTTCAGGGCAACCTGAAACATCTGCCCGATCAGCTGCATGGCAAAATCTTTGAAGGCAAGTGTCGGGCCGTGGAACAGCTCCAGCAGGTGATGGTTCGGGCCAAGCTGCACCAAGGGCGCGCGCGCCGGATGGTCGAAACCGGCATAGGCTTTTTCGATGATCTCTTCGAACTCGGCATCCGTGAACGTATCGCCAAGGAAGGGTCGCATCACGCGAAAGGCGACCTCTTCATAGCGAAGGCCCGCCATCTCGCGGATCGCTGCCGAACTCAGGACAGGGATAGTTTCGGGGACGTAAAGGCCACCGTCGCGCGCCAGCCCCGTCAGCATCGCCTCTTCGAAATTCAAAACGGGCGCAGTGCCCCGCGTGGAAATATACTTCATTGCCTACTGCCCCTCTTCAGACCGCTCGACGCGCCATACGCCAAAGCAGAAACGCTGTCATCCCAAACCATACCAAAGCCAACCCGAACCAGGTCACCGCATAACCAAGATGATCGTTCGGAATCCCGGAAGTATCAACCGGAAGCGGTGACACCGGCGTGTCGTCGACCGAAAGAGTGCGCGCAATCAAAAGAACCGGCTCGGTTCCCAACCGCTGCGCCAGCATCGGAACATCGCGGGCAAACCAGATGTTTGCGGCCTCGTCCGGCTCGGGTGTGAAGCTGTCGATCTCATCAGGCCAATGCAGGTTTCCGGTAATCGCCACAGGGGTCGAATGCACAGGAGCGGGGCCTGCGGCAACCGTCTCGAAGCCACGGTCAAGCAGAATGATCCGCCCGCCCTCCAACACCAGCGGAGAGATGATGCGGTATCCCGCCCCGCGGGTTTTCTGGCTGACCAGCACCCGCACGAAATCTGTGCCGATCGTACCCCGCACCGCCACGGCGAGATAGGTGTCGGTGGCCGGATCGGGCGTTGAGGGGACAGGCACGGGCAAATCGGTCATCCGCGCGCTGATTTCCGCAAGAGCCGCCTCTTTCCACGCCAGCCGGTCAACCTGCCAAAATCCGAGCGACGCAAGGATACCCACTCCGACAAGTCCGAAAAGCAAAGGTGCAAGATACCGCATAAAACCCCCGTGAACGGCTGCGCTTAAAACAAGGGGCGCAGCAAAGCCGCGCCCCTGTAACAGATTAACGTGCCATCAGATGGCCTTAGGTCAGGCGCCCCAGATGTAGATCGCACCAAACAGGAACAACCAGACAACATCCACAAAGTGCCAGTACCACGCAGCAGCCTCAAAGCCGATGTGCTTTTCAGGCGTGAAGTGGCCCTTGCGCAGACGCAAATAACACACAAACAGGAAGATCGTTCCGATGATCACATGAGCGCCGTGGAAGCCGGTCGACATAAAGAACGTCGCCCCGTAAATGTTGCCCGAGAAACCAAATGTCGCGTGGCTGTACTCGTATGCCTGAAATCCCGTGAAAACGACGCCAAGGACGACGGCAAGAATAAGACCAGTCGCCACGTCCTTGCGGTTGTTTTCGTGGACCAGCGCGTGGTGCGCCCATGTCGCGGCACAGCCCGAACACAGCAGGATCAGCGTGTTGATCAACGGCAGGTGCCATGGGTCAAACGTTTCGATCGAGGGCGGGGGCCACATGCCTTCGGAGAACGTCGCCATGGGATAGAGCGCGTGTTTGAAGAACATCCAGAACCATGCCACAAAGAACATGATCTCGGACATGATAAAGAAGATAAAGCCATAGCGAAGCCCGATGCGGACAACGGGTGTGTGGTCGCCGACAGCACTTTCCGTGACCATTTCTGCCCACCAACCATACATCACGTAGAGCACAAGTGCCAAACCGATGAAAAACAGGAACGGTGTTACGTCATGCATCCACATGACAGCGCCGAACAACATGACGAAGCCGCCAAGCGAGCCAAGAAACGGCCAAATGGAGGGTGGCAAAATATGGTAATCGTGGTTCTTCTCATGCGCCATCGGGTGTCCCTTTCGGCTGGCTTAGGTCACGTTGCAGCCCGTCCTGAGGGGCGACAACCACTCTGGCCTGCTCTTCCGGCAGGTCGATCTCATAGAAAGTGTAGGAAAGCGTGATGGAATGCACAAATTTGGCATCCCTGTCAGTCACGATCTCGGGGTCGACATAGAACGTTACAGGCATCAGAACCCGCTCGCCGGGCTGCAATATCTGCTGTTCAAAACAAAAGCAGTCGATCTTGGAAAAGAAATATCCCGCTTCGAACGGGGCCACATTATAGCTTGCCGATCCGGCAATAACGCGGTCAGTCGGGTTGTAGGCCTCATAAAATGCAAGGCCTGTTTCCCCGATTTTCAGCTCCATCTCGAACTGGACAGCCTTGAATTCCCAAGGCATGTCACGTTCTTTGCTGGCATCGAACCTGATCTTGATCGTTTGGTCCAACACCACATCGGACTCTGCAAGGGCACGATTTGTCGTGCCCCCGAAACCTGTTACCTGACAGAACCACTGATAGAATGGAACGGATGCCCATGCCAGTGACCCCATCAAGACCACAACGCCAAGCGCTTGTGCTGCTGTTTTGTTTTTCGCTTCCATAATCTCTACTCTGTTGCCGGAACCAAAGCCGGGCGGGCGACATGATCGAATTTCTCGACAGGCAAGCCCGTCTTGATTTTGACGACCGACAATCCGAAAACAATCGCGATAAACCCTATCAACAGCAGCCCTACGCCAAAGTTGCGGCCCTTACGCCGATGATGCAGCTCGTGTTCAACCCTAATCATGTCCAGCCTCCCCAAAGTCCGGCATTCTTTAGCATGGCATCCCCCAACAGCGCCAGAAAATGCGCAAAGAGATACCACAGCGAGAACCGGAAAAACTTCTTTTCTACGGCGAAATTATCAGCATCTGCCACGGGGCGGTCCCGCTTCCAGATGTCCCACGCGCCTTTCAAGAAGATCGCGTTCAATACTACAGCCACCAACAGATAGATCGGCCCCCCGATAGAGGTAAATCCCATGGCAACCGCAAAAAAGGCCAGCACAATCGTGTAGATCAGAATGTGGCGGCGCGTGACTGCGTGGCCATGTGTTACTGTCAACATCGGCACACCGGCGTTGGAGTAATCTTCCTTCATGAACAACGCCAGCGCCCAAAAATGCGGCGGTGTCCACAAAAAGATTAGCGCGAACATCAGGCTCGATTCAATCGAGATCCCTCCGGTCGCAATGGCCCAACCGATCATCGGCGGGAAAGCTCCGGCTGCACCACCAATGACGATGTTCTGGGGTGTCCACCGCTTGAGCCACATCGAGTAAATCACGATGTAGAAAAAGATCGTGAACGCCAGCAATCCTGCCGCCACCATGTTTGACGCAAGACCGACCATGACAACTGACAATCCCGACAACGCCAGCCCGAACCCAAGCGCATCCCCCGGCGTCACCTTGCCGGCAGGAATAGGGCGTTGGGCCGTGCGTTGCATGATCTGGTCGATGTCCGCATCCCACCACATGTTCAATGCCCCCGACGCACCCGCGCCGATTGCCACAAACAGGATCGCCGTAAAGCCGACCATCGGATGCACACCGACAGGAGCCACCAGCAGCCCGACCAGGGCGGTAAATACGACAAGCGACATAACCCGCGGCTTGAGAAGGTGATAGAAATCCTTCAGGTCCGGCTCTGTCACACGACCGTTATAAAGTTCAGCATCAGCCATTTAAAGGTCTCCCGGGGTACAGTTTATTCAACCGATGCGAAATCAATGCTGCGCGGCGTGCCAGCGTACTCAAGAATTGCTCCGTCCAGCCATGCCTCATAAACTTCCTGGCTGACAACTTTCACGGTGATCGGCATGTAAGCATGCTTGATCCCGCAAAGTTCAGAGCATTGACCGAAATAGATGCCTTCCTGCTCCGCTTTGAACCAAAGCTCGGCAACGCGGCCGGGAATACCGTCTTGCTTGACGCCGAAGGCCGGGATCGTCCATGAGTGGATCACGTCCGCTCCGGTGACTTGCACAACGACGATCTTGTTGACAGGGACAACCATCGCAGTGTTCGTTGCCAGCAGATATTCGCTATCGCTGTAGCCGTAATCAACAAGCTCTTCGCGCTCAAGCATCAGGCTGTCAAAGGCGAAATCATGCTGCGGATACTCATACCCCCAGTACCACTGATAGCCGACAGCCTTGATCACAACCTCGCCTTCGGGGATTTCCTGCTGCTTGAACAGAACCGGAAGGCTGAAGGAGCCGATAAAGATCAGAATAATGATCGGCACGACTGTCCACGTGATCTCGATCGGCGAATTATGGGTAAAGGTGGCAGGCGTCGGATTGCGTTTGTGATAGAACGCATAGCTCGCATAGGCCAGCAAGGCCGTCACGAACAAGCTGATGATCGTGATGATGATCAGCACCATCCCGTCAAGCCAGTGCAGGTCACGCGCCAGCTCGGTCACAGCCGGTTGAAAGCCGATCCCGCCGGGTATCGGTTTCCCGATGATCTCAAGCTCGCCCAGCACATCTTGAGCTTTTGCAGCCCCCGCTACACCAAGTGCAGTAAACGATGCGGCCGCGCCGCGAAGCAAATTGGAAAGTTGCATTTATCCGTCCTGTTCATGGGGCTGTCGAAGCCCCCCGTCCTGTTTGTCG
>JBLIFE010000020.1:0-13963 GCA_047633515.1 Paracoccaceae bacterium
CTCGAATTCGGTGATCCAGAAAGTACGTACCGACGCAGGGCTGTACCTGTCGGCCCAAGGCCCCGTGCTGGAGCAAGCAACATTGGCGTATTACGCGCGCCCGTGGGGCGACTTTTACAGCCGGATCACCGCCGGCTATCTTGAACGGATGTACGGTGGTCTGTCGACCGAGCTGTTGTGGAAGCCTGTCGACAGCAAACTCGCCCTCGGGGCAGAGTTGAATTACGTCAAGCAACGGGCCTTTGATGGTCGTGTCGGGTTCCGCGACTACGAAGTTCTGACCGGCCACGCATCGGCTTATTACAGTTTTGAAAACGGATATCACGGGCAAGTCGACGTCGGACGCTATCTTGCCGGTGACTACGGCGCGACCTTGTCCATCGACAGGGAATTCACAAACGGTTGGCGTGTCGGTGCCTTTGCAACTCTCACCGACGTGCCATTTGCCGATTTCGGCGAGGGGTCGTTTGACAAGGGCATCCGCCTGCGAATCCCGCTTTCGTGGGCATTGGGCCGTCCGGTGCGCAACGCCTATGCCACGACGTTGCGCCCGTTGACCCGCGATGGTGGGGCGCGTTTGGGGGTTGCGGGGCGGTTGTACGAACGGGTGCGATCGGATCATCAACCAGAGATTGCCAAAAGCTGGGGGAGGTTCTGGCGATGAACAGAACGCTCGCCTGTCTGCTCGCCCTCAGCGTGCTCGCCGCCTGTGACAGCTTCACCCCGGGCGGGTCGATCCTGACCGAAGTGCGCACCTCTGTCCGCTCGATCCTTGAGGCGCGTCGCACTGCGGACGCTCCTGCCCCTGCACTTGATCCGTTGATCGACACTGCACTTGCAGGGATCGCAGGCCCTTTGTCGCTGGCTGTTGCCGAAACCACTCTGGAGACCGCCCTGCTGGCCGAGTTTGGCGTCAACGGCGCGTTTCAGACCTTCACAACGCCCTCGCGCCAGAATGTAACGCTTCAGAACGGTGTGATGACGGCCACGCGCGGTTTGGGCTATGATTTGTTGTCGGCGCAGGCCACCCCCACTGTCGCCCTGATCACCAGCCGCCGCACCGGCGAGGCCCCCCGACAGCACCGCTATCTGACAATCGAAGGCACCGAAGTTGCGCTGGACCTGTGGTGTCGCATCGAGCTGGCGGGCGCGGAATTGCTGGTACTGGAACGCGGTGCACCAGTGCAGACCCAACAGATGGCCGAGATCTGCCGCGGACCCGGCCGGATCTATATCACCAATCTTTATTGGGTCGGTGCCGACGGATATATCTGGCAATCCCGACAATGGGTCTCGCCGGAATACGGCAATCTGGCCATCCAGACCCTGCGCCGCTAGGGTCAGGCACCCGAACAAGGACAAAAGCATGACGATTGCATTGGTTACCGGCGCGGCCGGTTTCATCGGGTTTCACACGGCGCTGCGTCTGCTGAAAGACGGCTGGACAGTTGTCGGCCTTGATTCGATGAACGCCTATTACGACCCAAGTCTCAAAGAGCGCCGCCGACAGATTCTAATGGACCACGACGGGTTCACGATGATCGAAGGCAAGCTGGAGGAGCCCGGCCTGTTGCGTGACCTGTTTGCACGGCACCGCCCCGAGGTGGTCATCCATCTTGCCGCTCAAGCCGGTGTCCGGTTTTCAATCGAACAACCGCGCAGCTATGTCGAGGCGAACCTGATCGGCACATTCGAGTTGCTTGAAGCCGCCCGCGCACATCCGCCGGCACACATGCTTATGGCATCAACCAGCAGTGTTTACGGCGCCAATGGAAAAATGCCCTACGCCGAGACCGACCGCACCGAGAGCCAGATGTCGTTTTATGCAGCGACAAAAAAGGCAAACGAGGCAATGGCCCATTCCTATGCCCACCTTTACCATCTGCCGATCACGATGTTCCGTTTCTTTACAGTCTATGGCCCCTGGGGCAGGCCCGACATGGCACTTTTCAAATTCGTTTCGGCGATTCAGGAAGGACGCGCCATAGACGTCTATAACCACGGCAAAATGCAGCGGGATTTCACCTATATCGATGATTTGGTCGAGGCGATCCGGCGCCTGATCGACACGCCACCATCCGCCCCCGACGCACGCAAAGGCGCAGCTTTGCCTAACGACAGCCTGTCGCCGGTCGCGCCTTGGCGGGTTGTCAACATCGGCAACGCTGATCCGGTCTCTTTGGGTGATTTCATCGCCGCAATCGAAAGGGCGATGGGGCAAAAGGCCATCAAGACCTATATGGACATGCAACCGGGGGACGTGTTGGCCACCTTTGCCGATACACGTCTTTTGACCGGGCTGGTCGGTACGTTACCGCATACAGATCTGGATGTGGGCATCAGGAATTTTGTAGACTGGTATCAGGGCGCGTATAATCAGGCGCCGCAATAGCCGCTACTAATTCGTCGAGACAGTCGAGGTCGCGGCGCCTTCGGCACCTTCCACAATCACGGCACCGCCCGAGCCACTTCCGCTTCCGCCGCCTTGCTGGCCTGCTGTGCCCAACGACGCCAAGGGGATCAACACAGGGGTTGCAGTAAACGGGTTCTCGTCAACTGCCTGTTGCGCATTTGCCGGTGCGGACACAAACAGAACAAGAGCAAGGACGGAAAGACTTCTAAGCATTGGGCCACCTGTGGATAAGTCGGTAAAATTCATCAACGTCTGACAGCTAACCTACCGTGAAAGACGTGTTATGGAAAGCACCAAGTATTTCAACTTGACTACACTACGGGCTTTCTCTTTGTGGTTCTACAAGGCGTGTGGTGGGATATATTCATCACGCGCCAATGGCCGACATTGGCAAAGACTACGGTTTCACCCACCACAAAGGACGCGCACATGAAGATTGCGATGATTGGCACAGGATATGTGGGCCTTGTGTCAGGGGTGTGCTTTTCAGACTTCGGCCATGATGTGGTGTGTGTCGACAAGAACCCGGAAAAGATCAAACTGCTCGAGGCCGGACAGGTGCCGATTTATGAGCCCGGCCTTCAGGAGGTCATGGAGCGCAACGTCACCGCAGGGCGCCTGCGCTTTACTGGAAATCTGCAACAGGCAGTCGCCGGAGCCGAGGCCGTATTCATCGCCGTGGGCACCCCTGCACGGCGCGGCGACGGTCACGCTGATTTGACCTATGTCTTTGCTGTTGCACAGGAAATTGCGGCCTCCTTGACCGGTTATACCGTTGTAGTAACCAAATCGACCGTCCCTGTGGGCACCAACCGCAAGGTAATGGAGATCATCCACAAGGCCGCCCCCGAGGCAGAATTCGATGTCGCCTCGAACCCCGAATTTTTACGCGAAGGGGCGGCAATCGACGATTTCATGCGACCCGACCGCGTCGTGGTCGGGGTCGAGAGCGAGCGGGCAAAAGAGATAATGGGGGATGTGTATCGCCCCTTATTCCTGAGGGATTTTCCGGTAGTCTACACCGATCTGGAAAGCGCCGAGATCATCAAATACGCCGCCAACGCCTTTCTTGCGACCAAGATTACCTTTATCAACGAGATCGCGGCACTGTGCGAAAAGGTCGGCGGAGACATCAAGGATATCGCCAAGGGTATGGGTCTTGACGGGCGCATCGGGAACAAGTTTTTGCACGCTGGGCCCGGCTATGGCGGCTCGTGCTTTCCGAAAGACACAAAGGCGCTGGCGCGAATCGGGCAGGACAATTCCGTTCCATTAACCATCACAGAGACTGTGATCAGGGCCAACGAAGAGATTAAGCGCCGCATGATTACCAAGCTCGAAGACCTGTGCGACGGAAGTTTCAACGGCAAGACAATCACCGTTCTGGGCGTCACTTTCAAACCCAATACCGATGACATGCGTGATGCGCCTTCCCTCACAATCGTCCCCGCCTTGGTGGGTGGAGGGGCGCATGTTCATGTTGTCGACCCGCAGGGGCGGCGCGAGGGCGAGGCACTATTGCCATCGGTCCAGTGGTTCGACGACGCCTACGAGGCGGCACTTGGGGCCGATGCACTGGTGTTGCTGACCGAATGGAACGAATTTCGGGCATTGGACCTTTCGCGGCTGTCCAAAGGGATGCGGCGCGCGCGCATGGCCGACCTGCGCAATGTCTATGCCCCCCGCGATGCGGAGCGCGCCGGGTTTGAAACCTATGTCAGCATCGGGCGTCAGGGTCCGTCATGACCATCGGTAAAAGGCTCTTTGACATCGTCTTCGGGCTGTTGATCTTTTTACCCGGCCTGCCGATCATTCTGGCGGTCGGGGTGTTGATCCTGATCCAGGACGGCAGGCCGGTTTTTTACCTGTCCAGACGCATGAAAACTCCGACGCAGGGCTTCACCCTTATCAAGTTTCGCACTCTGCGTGCGGATGCCAACGATCATGACGACTGGGTTCTGGGGGCGGACAAAGCCCACCGGATCACCCCGTTGGGTCATTTTTTGCGCCAGATACGGCTTGATGAGATACCACAGCTTTGGAACGTTCTGCGCGGCGACATCTCCTTTGTCGGGCCGCGCCCGCCAACACCGCATTATGTGGCTTTGTTTCCTGACCTTTATGCGCAGGTTCTAAAATCGCCCCCCGGGATTACCGGGTTGGCAACAGTGATGTTCCACCGCCATGAGGAACTCATGCTCGCACGGTGCAAGACAGCCAAAGAGACCGAGGCCACATACATCCGACGCTGTATTCCCCGAAAGGCGCGGCTGGATCTGCTTTATCAGAACAAACGTTCGGCGACGCTGGATGCCTATCTGATGTATCTGACCGCCACAAAGTTCTTTCCCCTGCCCGGTCGCCGTATCAAACGTCTTAAACGCGACTAAAATTCCACCCAAATTCCTGTGCCAGATATCCCGCCGGTTAAGACTTATTGTGCCAAGAGTGGGGCAGTCAGAAGCCTCTCCTGCAGTTTAGCCAAACGGCAAAACTGTGAAATGGTCACGGGCGACGCTGCAACAGCGGATGGTAATGATGTGCGATATTTGTGCGCAAATGACACCCTTTTTAGCTGGGTGCCTGTTTGAAGGACTGGCACCACAGGAAGCCGCCGATGCCCCTGATTCAACAGGCGGCACGCTGCACACCACTTTGCGCAGTGGCGATGTATTTATCGGCAGCCTATCTGTGGATGATATAGATGTGGTGAAGCTTTCGGTAACGGAAGGACAGGCATTTACCCTCTCGACCCTCACAAACGGCACCCAAAGCGTTCGGGACACGTTTCTGGTTCTGTTTGACGCACAAGGAACCGAGATAGCCTTTGATGATGACAGCGGCACGTCCCTGTACTCGACACTCACTCATACCGCGACTGCGCAGACCTATTTTGCCGGTGTCATGAGTTACCAAACGCGGGTCGGACAAACATCAACCGATGTTGGCGAATACCGGTTATCGTTGTCCACACCGGACCAGCCCACGGGTGACCGCTTGCCGACTTACGATGTTGATCAGGTCGCGGATCAATTGATCAACGGATTCTGGGAGAGCATCCACACCACAGCACGCAAGTTCGATGTGGCCCTTTCGGACACCCGACAGGCGGTGATCCACGTCGATTACAGTGCGATGGACGCCCCCGGTCAATGGTTTGCCAAAACGGCTCTTGATGTGTGGAGCGCCGTGACAGGCATTGTGTTCAGCACAGCCGGAACCACAACAGACGTGCCGCGCATCACCTTTGATGATGAACAAAGCGGCGCCTATGCCCAGACATTCGCCGCATACGGCGGGCCGATCCAGAATGTTTTTATCAATGTCGCCAAAAGCTGGATTGCTTACGATCACTACCGCCACGACAGCTATTCGCTCCAGACGTTCATCCACGAAATCGGGCACGCTTTGGGGCTCGGCCATGCTGGCAATTACAATGCAGGGTCCGGTCAGGTCATTACCTATTCAAACAGCGCCGAGTTCGCCAACGACAGCTGGCAAGCCTCTGTCATGTCCTATTTCTCACAAACCGCAAACACTGCGACACAGGCCAGCCGCGCCTATCTTTTGACCCCGATGATGGCCGATATACTTGCCGCACAGGTGATGTACGGCACCGCAGGCACGTTGCGCGCCGATGATACGGTTTACGGCGTCGGGTCCACTGCCGGCGACTACTACGACACACTTGAGGACAACTGGACCAACATGGCCTTTGTCATCCTTGACGACGGTGGCACCGACCTTCTGGATTTTTCGGCAACCGCGCGCAATCAGCTTATCGACTTGCGTGCCGAGCATCTGTCGGACCTTGGGGGCGAGATCGGGAATATGGCGATCGCGCGCGGCACCGTCATCGAACAGGCAATCTCTGGGTCAGGCGATGACACCCTGCTTGGAAACAGCGCAGACAACCAGCTCACTGGCGGAGACGGCGATGATTTGATCGACGGCGGTGACGGTGTCGACACTGCGGCCTATGCGCAGGCACAGGCAGGGGTCGTCGCCTCTTTGAGTGCGCATGCAGCCTCTGGGGGAGCGGGCGATGATACGCTTTTGCGAATAGAGAACATTGTCGGATCGAACCATGATGACATCCTTTTCGGCGATGATGCCGAAAACCGGTTGTCGGGCGGTTCGGGTGACGACACCCTGAAAGGCAGGGGCGGGCAGGATACGCTGGAAGGGGGCGCGGGGCGTGACCTTTTGTACGGCGGCGGGGGCGATGATTTTCTGACTGGTGGTGCGGACGACGACATCCTGAAAGGGGGGGGCGGGTTTGACTGGCTTGTCGGAGACGACGGCGCGGATATCTTGCGAGGCGGGGCCGGCGACGATGCCCTGCAAGGGGGGGCGCAGCACGACTCATTGTGGGGGCAAAGTGGCGCGGACCGGTTGTTCGGAGGGGACGGCGACGACCTGCTCGACGGAGGAAGCCACGACGATGACCTTTTTGGCGGAACCGGTAATGACGTCCTGAAAGGGCGCGGCGGAGCCGACCGGATAGACGGCGGAACCGGCAACGACATCTTGCGCGGTGGCGCAGGGGCAGACACGTTCGTTTTTGCACCCGGCGACGGACACGACCGCATCAAGGATTGGCAGGATAACGCTGATCTGCTTGACCTTACGGCCTTCGGCTTCACTGACTTTGCACAAGTCGTACAGGCGATGCACCACCAGAAAACAGCCCTGAAACTGGCATTTTCCGACCAGAACATAATCATTCTCGAACACTTCGACCCAGTCCAGTTCGATGCGCAGGACGTAGTGTTGTAGCACCTGTCAGTCCGCTTATATGCCGCACTCACCGACACTGACTTGTGCTGTGGCGACAACCGGACTAGACCAAGCGCCACTACTTTGGCATAGACAATCTTTATATTCGTGAGCCAGATATTTTTGTTGGCTCATCGGCGCATATTGGCAAAAGCGGATTATACACGCTAAGTAAGCTCGAAAGGCTTGTTATGTGGTTCGACCGGAAGTCGTGAAGGATTTGAGAATGAAGGTTATTGTTCTTGGCGGGGACGGCTTTTGCGGCTGGCCCACCACATTGTATCTGGCTTCCAAAGGGCACGATGTCGTTATCGTCGACAATCTGGTTCGCCGTACGATCGCTGATTCTATTGGGGCACAATCCCTGACGCCGATCCGGTCCATCGAACGGCGCATTGAAGCAGCACAATCCATTGGCCGTGTCAGCTATCAACATTGCGACATCGCGCGCGATCCCGCCAAGCTCAAAGATATCCTTGCAAAAGTTCAAGCCGATTGCATCGTCCACTTTGCCGAACAACGATCTGCACCGTATTCAATGCTGGGTGACACAGAGCGACGGTATACGATCGACAACAACATAAGCGGCACAAACAACCTTTTTTCCAGCCTTGTCGACCTCAAGCAGTTTCCCCACGTGGTACATCTGGGGACCATGGGCGTTTATGGCTACAACGATGATTTCGGAGAGATCCCGGAAGGGTACCTGGATGTCACGATCAAGCAGACCCAAAAGGATGTGACAATCCCTTACCCTGGCAACCCTGGCTCGATCTATCATCTGACCAAGTGCCTCGATCACACATTGATGCAGTTCTACGCCAAAAACTGGGGCTTTCAGATCACCGATCTGCATCAGGGTATCGTCTGGGGCACGGATACAGACATTACCGCGCAGGACGAAGACCTCATCAACCGGTTTGACTATGACGGCGAATACGGGACTGTGCTGAACCGCCTGCTGAGCCAGTCGCAGGTTGGCTATCCGTTGACCGTCTATGGCACGGGCGGCCAAAGCCGGGCTTTCATCCACATTCAGGATACAGCGAGTTGCGTGCAGCTTGCGGCTGAAAACCCGCCCGAACGCGGCGCGCGACCACAAGTGTTCAATCAGGTGAGTGAAGTGCTTAATGTCCGCGATCTGGCCGAGATGATCGGCAGCCAGACCGGCACCGAAATCAGCTATATGGATAACCCGCGCAAGGAACTTGCCGCGAACAAACTGAAAGTGTCGAATCAGGGATTGCGGAGCCTGGGGTTCAAGCCGATCACGCTTGAAGGGTCACTGATGACCGAGATCAACAACACTGTTGGTAAATATTCGGACCGGCTTGATAAATCCATGATCGCCTCAAAAGCCCGATGGTGAAGCGCATTGTCATGACCGGCGGGCTTGGCTTTGTCGGTCAAAATCTGGCGCATCACCTGCGCACGAAGCCAGAGGCATACCGTCTGACCGCGCTTGACTGGTTTGATGCGGCTCAGGAAGACGAGAAAAGCCTGTTTGACGAAATTTATCAGGGTTGTTTTACACATCCCGCCGCGCTGGATCTGATTGCCCAGGCTGATGTGGTGGTGCATCTTGCCGCCCGCACAACCGTGCAGGAAAGCATTGATAACCCAATGGCAACGTTTACCGAAAACGTAGAGAAGACGCAGACGCTGCTAGAGCATTTGCGGCTTCACGCCCCGGAAACAAAAGTGATCTTTGCCTCGACCGGCGGTGCGATCATCGGCGACTACGATGGCGCAATAGATGAATCCGTACCACCCTGCCCACTCTCGCCGTATGGCGCTTCAAAGCTTGCCGTCGAAGGGCTTTTGTCAGCCTATCGCGGCTCTTTTGGCCTGAACGCGGCATCGCTACGGTTTTCAAACGTTTACGGCCCGAATTCGCGCCGCAAAAGCAGTGTCGTTGCCGCCTATTGCAAGATGTATCTGCGCGACGGTGTCTTGAAGGTAAACGGTGATGGCCAGCAAACCCGTGACTATATCTATGTTGCCGATATTGCCGAAGTCATCTATCGGGTCATCGAAAAAGACGCTCAGGGTGTGTTTCAACTGGGAACAGGACGCGGCACATCCATTCTGGAAATCGTCGAGCATTTTCGCGACTGCGTACCAGAGGCAGCACCCGTGATCATGTTCGCCCCCGCGCTAACTGGCGAGGTTCGCCACAACAAGGCAAACATCGGCCACCTTCAGCAGACACTCGACTTTACGCCGCAATGGGACCTTCAATCGGGCATTGCCGCCACGCTGGACTGGTTTCGCACCGAATTGAAGGCGCGTGACTGAACAAGGTAGCAGGCAGGCAATGAGGGTTCTTTATGTCACGGCGAATGTGCTGGGCGATGCAGGCGCGAACGCGGCCGAGATTTTCCCGCGTCTTGCGGTTGCCGATGCCCGCATCGAACATGTGATCGTCGCCGATTTCGAACACAACAAAATATTCATCAAAGATCGCCAAAAGGCCGAATTCTTGCGGCTGAAGGCGTATAAGTCGCCTTGGGTGCAAGCGTGGCGTTCTGCCCGCCGGATCGCCAGAAAGGCAAAGGACAGCCGGATCGACCTGATCCACGTGTTCTATCGCCAACCGAATGTGCCGCTGCTGATTTTCCTGCGCCTCTGGCTGATCGCACTATGGGCACCGGCACGCCTGATTATGGATCACCGGTCGGTCAACCTTGCGCGGGGGCGCCGCGCATTTTTCAAAAAGCTGCGCAATTTGGTGATGCAGGTTTTTACCCATCACCTTGCCGGAAACCCGTGGGCGGCGGAAACAAATCATTTCGTGATTTGGAAGCCGAAGCACATTATCGATCTTGGCTATGATGCCTTGCCCGAGGGCGAAGCCGCAGCCCCCGCCAAAGGCGCCCCCTGCCGGATCTGGTTTATCGGCAGTTTGCGCCCACTCAACCGGAAGTCGGAATTCCTGATCGAGGTTTTCGGCAAGATCGCAGCCTCGGGGCGGGCTGCCCGCCCGGTCGAGATCCACGTCGCTGGCCCCGTGCGCGCCGCACAAGCCACAGCCCTACGGGCCAATCCGATGGTCAAGATCTACGGGCGATTGCCCCGCCACAAGCTGTATGAATTGTTGCGCGCCAAACCCGGCATCGGCGTGGCCTTTATGAACGATGAATTCCACAGCTTTGCGCCCTCGCTCAAGTTCGTTGAATACGCCATCATGCAATTCGGCATCGTGGCAAGCGACACCCTTGGCCTGCGCACACAGGCCGAACGGATGAACCTGCCCGGTGTCGTTTTTGCCAAAGAAGACACCGACGAATGGGCCGCAAAACTGCTCGATGCGGCAAACGCATGGGCCGGTCTGGCACCGGCCTGGGCCGATGCACCATTTTGGTCGTACGAGGACATATTTTCGCGGCAGGTTGTCGGCCTTTACGAGCGCCTTGTTTGATATGGACCCACAACACTTTATTGCGATTCACCATCACCGCTATCACGCAGCAAAAGGTGTGGAGGCCGCGGTAAAATCAGTCGTACAGGCCACGCGTCACCTGCCCGCCGGATCCGCGCGAATGGTGTTCTTTTACGACCCCGAAAGCGACCTTCCTGCTGACATCCATGATCTTCTTGCGCGACTTGGAGTGGAAAAGGTCATGGGTTTTGCCGCTTCCAGCGGCGCACGCCTAAATAGCCAGATTGATCTGGCGATCGCAGCAAAGGCACAGATATTTTACCGCGTAGATGCAGACGATGTTGTGGCCCCTCGAAGGTTCGCGCATCAAGCGACCATGTTTGCCACAAGTGAAATCGATGTTTGCGGTGGTGGGTTGACCTATGCCGTTAACGACACGCACGAGCACTTTGATGTCATCCCAAAGGCAATACCCGGGCCTTGGGACTATCTGCTCAACTGTGCAATGCTCCATCCGACGCTGGCCTTCCGGTTGGACACGTTTCAAAAGGCGGGACTAAGGTACTGGGATCAACGACTTGAAGACAAGCACCTTGGCCTGCAAATTCGCAAGGCGGGGTTGGTTCTGAAAAATGCGCCCATGATCCTTGGCCACTATCATCTGGACCCCGCATCGCGCAGTTCGGCGCAGGCGGCGCTGCTCAACCTGTCACTGAACAAAGCCTATCTGAAAGCGACCCGCCGCTTTGATTTATTGCCGCTGGCCTATCTGATCTTCGTGTCAAGCATGCTTGCGCCCAGCCACCAACTGCGCCGGATGCGGCAGTGGATGCAACGCAGACCGTTCAGTTCAGCATCAAAATCCGGCGGTGAAAATGATACAACAAAAACAACCCGACAACCGCCGGAATAAGCGCAAAGGCATAGACATAAATAAATGACACCCAGTCGGGGTTATACGTGCCAAAAAACCCGCTGCGCGAATACCCCGTGACATGAACCAACGGGTTCCACCAGATAACGGCCTGATATGTTTCGGGCACGTCTTCATAAATGAACAATACCCCTGATAGCAGCATCAAAGGCCGCGTCAAAATACGGTAAATCCGGTTCCAAACCGGAAAATAATGCCAGAAAAAGCAGTTCGCGATGCCGACACCGGCCCCCAAAGCTCCGGCCATAACCATCGCCGCAACAATTCGCTCGAACCGGTAGCTTGTCTCGGTCACGAACCACAGCTCGATCCCCAGAGTGATAAAATAGAACACGACAATCTGTGTCACAAACGCAAGGATCATCCGCGCCAGAATTGCATCCACAAAAGTGACGCTGGGATAGCCCAGAAGCTGCCTGGAAAAGGTGATCGCCCCCGCACAGCGGCGTTGCACGTCGATAAACGTCGCAAAAGGAAGAACGCCAGCCGCGAAATAGATCGGAAAATTCGATCCAAGCGCAGGCGCCCGAAAGGCAAGGCTGGCCACATAGGAAAACAACGCGATACCAAGCACAGGCTCGAGGATTTTCCACAAGTACCCTCCCAACGCCTTGCCGTGCGTTGTGGCCATTTCGCGCAAAATCAACGCAAAAACTGCCCGAAGCATGGCAAAGCGACGCGGTGAAACCCGTCTGTGATGCACGAAACTCATCGTTTTTGACCTGTTTTGACCCTGTTTTGACGTTAACGATAGACTTTGCTCAAGTCGAGCAGGCATAAACATTGCAACTGCAATGCAGACCCAAAAGGCAGCAATGAGCGTGCAAAAAGAAATCAGGCAAAACCGCAAAGAGCCCCGCAGGGGCCTTGTCGCCGATGATCTTGATGATGACGAAGACCTGTCCGAAGAGCGCGGTGCCGCGTCGCGGCGCGCAACGATCCGGCCCGTCGCAGGCCCGACAAAGTTTCGCCGCAGGCATCTGGTCGTTATCCTGAGCTTTTTGCTGTGCGTTGCGGCTCCACTGTCCGCGCTGGGGTGGTATCTTTATTCGGTCGCCGCAGACCAGTTTGCCTCCACCGTGGCCTTTAACGTCCGTGCCGACGAAGGGAACGCCCCGGCGGCAGATTTGTTGGGGTTTCAGGTAAGTGGCGGCAACACCGCAACCGACGCCGAAATCCTGAATGCCTATATCGCGTCGCAACAACTGGTTGAGCACGTTGACGCCACTCTTGATCTGAGTGCCATTTTCTCGAAGCCAGCGAACGATCCACTCTTCAGCTATAATCCCGAGGGCACGATCGAAGATTTGCTGTCCTATTGGAACCGCATGGTCAAAGTCTCGTTCGAGGCAGACAAAGGCTTGATTGCTGTGCGTGTGCTGGCCTTCTCGGCGCTTGAGGCGCAGAGAATCGCTCAGGAGATCCTTGATCAATCCAGCCGTACGATCAATCAACTCAGCTCTGTCGCCCAAGAGGACGCCACCCGCTATGCCCGTGCCGAACTTGACCGTGCACTGGAGCGATTGAAAGCCGCCCGTCAGGCGTTGACCCGCTATCGCTCCGAGAACCAGATCGTCGATCCAGAAGCCGTTGTTGCCGCCCAGATGGGGTTGCTCAATTCGCTACAGCAACAACTGGCCGATACCCTGATCGAGTTCGATTTACTTGCAGATGTCACCCGCACGAACGACCCGCGCATCGAACAATCGCAACGCAAGATCGATGTCATCGAAGCGCGCATCTCTCAAGAGCGCAGGAAACTCGGGACAACCGATGAAAGCAGCACCGGATCGGCGCGCGCCGTGACCGAGATTGTGGGCCGTTTCGAGGAACTGCGCGTCGATCTGGAGTTTGCCCAGCAGACCTATCTGAACGCGTTGGCGGGGTTTGACAGCGCCCTTGAAAAAGCCCGCCGCAAAAGCCGTTATCTGGCCGCTTACGTCGAACCCACGCTGGCGCAGCGGGCTGAATACCCGCAACGGGCCATTATCCTGTCACTGACAGCCCTGTTTCTGTTTCTGGTCTGGTCGATCCTTGCGCTGGTTCTTTATAGCATCCGTGATCGCCGGTAGGGTCTGGGCATGGTCCGTCTTGAAAATGTCTCGAAGGTCTTTCGGGTGAACGGCGTCAAAACCGTGATTGCCCACAACCTGAACGCCACGTTTCAGTCCGGTAAGTGCACCGCAATCATGGGGCGCAACGGCACTGGCAAATCCACACTTCTAAAGATGATCGCAGGGTCACTTGACCCCGATAGGGGGTACATCTCTCGTGAGGGAGCGATCTCGTGGCCTGTGGGTTTTGCCGGATCGTTCCACCGTGAAATGAGTGGCGCCGAAAACGTGCGTTTCATTGCGCGGGTGTACGGCGTCGATACCAACGAGTTGCTGGATTTTGTCGAGGATTTCGCCCAGCTAGGGCATCACTTATCGCTGCCGGTCAAGAATTACTCCTC
>JBLIFE010000021.1:0-13648 GCA_047633515.1 Paracoccaceae bacterium
TTGCCCTTCATACCCTGCGCCGTAGCGTCAAGCGCGACATCCCAGGACACGGGCTTGAGCTTGCCGTCAACACGGACATAAGGCTGGTCCAGACGCTGCCGCCGCAGACCGTCCCATACGAAACGGGTTTTATCGCTAATCCACTCCTCGTTTACCGCATCGTTGTTGCGCGGTAAAATCCTCATGACTTCGCGGCCTTTGGTATCAACGCGGATGTTCGAGCCAAGAGCGTCCATCACATCGACCGACTCTGCCTTCGACAATTCCCAAGGGCGCGCCGTAAAGGCATAAGGCTTGCTGACCAACGCCCCAACCGGACATAAATCGATGATATTTCCCTGAAGGTTGCTATTGAGCGTTTCGCCCAGATAGCTCGTAATTTCGGAATCCTCGCCACGCCCCGTCTGGCCCATCTGCGAAATGCCAGCGACCTCGGTGGTGAACCGCACGCAGCGGGTGCAGCTGATGCACCGCGTCATGTGGGTTTCGACCAACGGCCCCAGATCAAGATCCTCGGACGCACGTTTGGGTTCGCGGTAGCGGCTGAAATCAACACCGTAAGCCATCGCCTGATCCTGAAGATCGCACTCGCCTCCCTGATCGCAGATCGGGCAATCAAGGGGGTGATTGATCAAAAGAAATTCCATTACGCCCTCGCGGGCCTTTTTGACCATGGGCGAGTTGGTCTTGATGACAGGGGGGGTGCCATCGGGTCCAGGGCGCAGGTCCTTGACTTGCATCGCACACGACGCCACCGGTTTGGGCGGGCCACCGACCACTTCCACCAGACACATCCGGCAATTGCCCGCAATTGAGAGTCGCTCGTGATAACAAAATCTGGGGATTTCGATGCCGGCCTCTTCGCAAGCCTGTATTAGTGTCAGAGCAGGATCAACCTCAAGCTCCTTCCCATCGATGATGATCTTTCGGGTGTCGGTCATGGAACGTGCCTCTGGAACAGCGGTATAAACCGCGCCTACGGTTGAACCCTTTGGTAAAAGATCGCAGCCACGCACGCAACGGCTGCACCGCCCCATAAGGGGTTGCAGCCATCAAGTGCGACGAAATGAACCGCATCACAATGCTATCGCTGCCGCAACAGCCCGCCTGCAAGCGTGCCTTGCGCAATCTCGGCCCGCCCGACCGCACAAAACGCAACCCCCGCCGGACCTTGTGCACCCTTGAGGGCAATGTAATTGCGGGCCTCGGCCTCAAGCCGGGCTTTCTGGACCTTGTCGCTGACGTAGGCGTCGATCTCGGCGTCACTATACCCTTGCTCACCAGCCATCCGCTTAAGGCTCGACAGATAGAACAAACCCTTGAGTTTACGGGCCGAAATCGTGTCACATTTGGCGTCGATTTCAAGCGCTACACCGACCGCGATCAACCCGTTGTTGACCTGCACTTCGTCGCGCAGCGCCGCCTGTAGCGGGGTCACCCCCCCAAGCATCGTTACAAAAATACCGACATAAAGACAGCGCATCAAAACTCCTGTTCAGGGCCATTAGAAAAGACAAAGCCCGATCAAACAGATCGGGCTTCGAGGCTTGATATGCAATAACAACGCCCGAACGAAGGGAAAAAGCCCTGATCCGGCGCTGTTTCTATTCAGCCGCCATAGGTGTCGCTTTGCGCTTGTGCTTGATCCGGTCCTCGATCTCGCCGCGGAAATGACGGATCAAACCCTGAATGGGCCACGCGGCGGCATCGCCCAATGCACAGATCGTATGGCCCTCGACCTGTTTTGTAACATCGAGCAGCATATCGATCTCTTCGACGTCGGCCTCTCCCGTTACAAGACGTTCCATGACCCGCATCATCCACCCCGTACCCTCGCGGCACGGAGTGCACTGCCCACAGCTTTCGTGCTTGTAGAACTTTGACAACCGCCAGATTGCTTTGATAACATCCGTATTCTGGTCCATCACAATCACAGCCGCTGTGCCCAGCCCCGAGCGTTGCTCGCGCAGCCAGTCAAAATCCATGATCGCGTCTTTCATGATATCGCGGGGCAACATCGGCACCGACGAGCCGCCCGGGATAACAGCCTTCAGATTTTTCCAACCGCCACGCACGCCGCCACAATGGCGGTCGATCAACTCCTGAAAGGGGATCGACATCTCTTCTTCCACCACACACGGATGGTTGACATGGCCCGAGATCGCAAACAGCTTGGTCCCCGCATTGTTCGGCCGACCAAAGCCGGCAAACCAATCCCCGCCACGGCGAAGGATCGTCGGAACAACGGCAATGGATTCCACGTTGTTTACGGTAGTCGGACAGCCGTAAAGCCCTGCGCCGGCCGGAAACGGAGGTTTCATCCGCGGCATGCCCTTGCGACCCTCAAGGCTCTCGAGCAACGCCGTCTCCTCGCCGCAAATATAAGCGCCCGCGCCGTGATGCAGGTAAATGTCGAAATCGAAACCCGACCCCGACGCGTTCTTGCCGACAAGACCCGCGTCATAAGCCTCGTCGATGGCGGCCTGAAGCGCTTCCTTCTCGCGGATGTACTCGCCACGGATGTAGATGTAGCACGCATGCGCCTGCATCGCGAAACTCGCAATAAGGCAGCCTTCGACCAATGTGTGCGGATCGTGGCGCATGATCTCCCTGTCCTTGCAGGTGCCCGGCTCTGATTCATCGGCATTCACCACAAGATAGTGAGGCCGGCCATCGCTTTCCTTGGGCATGAACGACCACTTGAGGCCGGTGGGAAAGCCCGCGCCACCACGTCCACGCAAACCGCTGGCCTTCATCTCGCTAACGATCCAGTCGCGCCCCTTTTTGATAAGCGCGCCGGTGCCATCCCAATGGCCGCGCATCTGCGCGCCGCGCAATGTACGGTCATGCATTCCGTAGATATTCGTAAATATCCGGTCCTGGTCTTTCAGCATCTCATCCGCCTTCTATCCTCGACGTTCCCGCCAAATTCTGTACGCCACTATAAACGACCATATCATCGCCCCCAATGCGGCAAAATCGAACAGAAAGGCGTATTTTACAGGAAGGCCAAAAACACCCCCAAGCCAGTTGGCCGCAATCCACAGTAAAAAAGCTGCAGCAATAACAATCGCGACCAACCTGCCCTGACGGGCAAGCTGCTGGTCCCGTTGCGGGGTTATCGGCATATAAAACAGGTCAAATGACGCCGCCCTTCTCTAGTCTTCAGTAACGTCGCAAGCAGTTACAAGTGCCTTGGCTTGCTCCACCCCTTCATCGCGGGTCACGCGCCCCTTGAACCCTTCGAGGGTCTCATCCACCCACGAAATTTCTTCCGCAGTCCAGTGTGCAATCTGGTCGAAATGATGAAACACCATCGAATTACACAACACCTCAAGCTTGGGGCCGACCCCCTTGATCAGCTTGTGGTAATCAGCCTGCCCGTCGCGGGCCACTGACAACGCGAATGGCCGTAAGTCAACGACAGCGTTTTCAGCCGCTTCGTCCACAGGTGCCGAAGCGGCGGCCTGCGCCGCGGTTTTCTTTGAAGGGCTGCCTTTGGCACCGATCCTTCCAGTAGATGAACCCGCCGAAAGATCGCGCGGGCCAGAAGGACCAACCTGAGGTGGCCGCCAACCGAACCAAGAGCGATCATAGCCACAACAGCAATGCTCCCCCCGCAACCAAAAGCAGCCGTAATACCGACGTCATACATAACCACCGACATCGTTCCACCAGCAAGCCCGATCATACCTGCGACGGCAATTACGCCCAAACCAACTGGTGCTTTATTATTCATCCGATTCACACTCTCAACTGCGTTATTTTGTCCTGGGACAATTTCTATTTAACGCGCTCGGAAAAGTCTGTCTCCTGCCCAGATGCAAGAATTTTTGCTTGAGCGACCCAATCGTCGCGTGAAACACGGCCCGTAAAGCCCTCCATGTTCGCATCGATCCAGCCTATTTGTGCCAGTGACCACCCTGCAATCTGAAAGAAGTGATACACACCAAGACTGTTCAAGACCACTTCAAGTTTGGGCCCAACGCCTTTGATTTTCTTCAAGTCATCTGGTGCGCCGTTTTTGGGAGCTTCCAGCAGGTCCGGCTTTTCTACCGCAGAACCCGCGCCTTTTTCGGGAACCGCACTCTGCGTCGATGCGCCTTCGGAAACAGGCTGCACGTTAGGTGTATTTTTTTCAGCAGACGGCTGCGTTTCCTTTGCCGCATTCAGCCACGGGGTCAACAAAGGGGCCTCTGTGCCATCAATTCGCTTGACGGTGTCGCCCATTTCGACAGCAAGCTCCGCACTGGCGTTAAGCGCCGCGCGGCCCTCGACATATTCCAGCAAAGACGTCGCTCCCCCCAAAGGCTCGGATGCATATCGACCATTTTGCGGGCCCGGTGTGGGCACATCGCCATTGCGCAACGCTTCGATTATCTCGGCAAAGCGTTCGGTAGTGAGGTCTTCGTAATAATCCTTACCAATCTGCGCCATCGGTGCGTTGGAGCACGCCCCAAGACATTCGACTTCTTCCCAGCTCAGCTTGCCATCAGCACTCAGCATATGCGCTTTGGGGGCGATCTTTTCCTTACAAACGGCAATTAGGTCCTCGGCCCCGCAAATCATGCAGGAGGTCGTGCCACACACCTGAATATTTGCAATCGAACCAACTGGTTGAAGCTGGAACATGAAGTAGAATGTCGCGACCTCTAGCGCGCGGATATAAGCCAACCCAAGCATCTGCGCCACGTGCTCGATCGCCGGCCTGGGCAACCACCCCTCTTGCTCCTGCGCCCGCCACAAAAGCGGAATAATCGCGCTGGCCTGACGACCCTCGGGAAACTTTGTGATCTGTGCCTGCGCCCACTCAAGGTTGGCGGGCGTAAAGGCAAAGGCATCGGGTTGTTCTGAGTGCAATCGGCGTAGCATTAGCGCGTGTCCGTCTTTGTCAAGCAGAGGGTCCGCAGCGGCGTTCCGGGCTCTCTGGCAGTGAATGTTGAGCCAAGCCAAGCAAGGCTGTGGAATTTAACGGTGGTCACCTGTCGATCTCTCCGAAAACGACATCCATCGTCCCGATGATGGCACTGACGTCCGCCAATTGGTGGCCTTTCGAGATGTAATCCATCGCCTGCAGATGCAAAAATCCGGGTGCGCGGATTTTGACGCGGTACGGTTTATTGGAACCATCCGCCACAAGATAGACCCCGAATTCGCCTTTTGGCGCCTCGACGCAAGCATAGACCTCGCCATCGGGCACATGGAACCCTTCGGTATAAAGCTTGAAGTGATGGATAAGCGCCTCCATCGACGTCTTCATAGCACCGCGCGTTGGCGGGGTCATTTTGCCCCGAGCCATCACTTCACCCGGCTCATTGCGTAGCTTTTCGCAAGCTTGCTTGATAATCTTGAGGCTCTCTCGCATCTCTTGCATCCGGCAAAGGTAGCGGTCATAGCAATCGCCGTTTTTGCCGACAGGGATCAAAAAATCGAACTCGTCGTAGCATTCATAAGGCTGCGAGCGGCGCAGATCCCATGCAAGGCCAGAGCCGCGAACCATCACGCCCGAAAAGCCCCATTCAAGAATGTCTTCCTCAGTGACGACACCGATATCGGCGTTACGCTGTTTGAAAATCCGGTTTTCCGTCAGCAAACCGTCGATATCCGATAGAACCGACGGAAAGGCATCGGCCCAGGTGTCGATGTCCTCGATCAACTCGGGGGGCAGGTCCTGATGCACACCGCCCGGGCGGAAATAGGCCGCATGCAGCCGCGCGCCAGACGCACGCTCGTAGAAAACCATCAGCTTCTCGCGTTCCTCGAACCCCCACAGCGGCGGCGTTAGCGCGCCCACATCCATGGCCTGCGTCGTGACGTTCAGCAGATGGCTCAGGATCCGTCCTATCTCTGAGTAAAGCACCCGGATCAAAGAGGCCCTGCGCGGCACAACTGTGCCAGTCAGCTTCTCGATGGCCAGACACCACGCGTGCTCCTGATTCATTGGAGCCACGTAATCCAGCCGGTCGAAATACGGCAGATTCTGAAGGTAGGTCCGGCTCTCCATCAACTTTTCAGTGCCGCGATGCAGCAGCCCGATGTGCGGATCACACCGCTCGACAATTTCGCCGTCCAACTCGAGAACCAAACGCAAAACACCGTGTGCCGCAGGGTGTTGCGGGCCAAAATTGATGTTAAAGTTCCGGATCTTCTGCTCACCTGTAAGGGCGTCTTCGAACTTGGTTCCGTCCATCATTTGGCCTCCTGCTTCTCGTCACCGGGAAGGATGTATTCGGCCCCTTCCCACGGGCTCATAAAATCGAACTGCCGGTATTCCTGAACCAGAGAGACAGGTTCGTAAACCACCCGCTTTTGTACTTCGTCATAGCGTACTTCAGTGTATCCAGTGGTCGGGAAATCCTTGCGCAGCGGATGGCCACGAAAGCCGTAATCCGTAAGCAAACGCCGCAGATCGGGGTGCCCCGAAAACAGCAGGCCAAACATATCGAAAATCTCGCGCTCGAACCAGTTGGCGCATGCAAAAACGTCGATCACCGATGGAACCATCTCGTTCTCGCGAACGCAGGCTTTGATCCGGATGCGGTGGTTCTGATACATGCTCAGAAAGTGATACACGACCTCGAACCGCTTTTCGCGGGTCGGATAGTCAGCGGCCGTAATATCCACGAGGGTCGAAAAACGGCAAACGGTGTCATCGCGCAAAAACGCGACCATCCCGGGAAGGGTTGCCAGCGTCACCTCGATCGTCAGCTCGTCATGGCGGACGGCCCAGCCAACCACACAATCGGGGCGCTTGAGTTCGATATGCGCGCCCAGCTCTTGCAATGCTTCGGTCATGTTTTTCCCCAAGGGTTTGTCAGCGGGCTCGTGGCCCCGGATGCGACACTATCGGACGATCGTGCCCGTGCGGCGGATTTTACGCTGCAACTGCAAAATACCGTACAGCAACGCCTCGGCTGTTGGCGGACAGCCCGGCACATAGATATCAACAGGCACGATGCGATCACAGCCCCGCACAACGCTGTAGCTATAGTGGTAATAGCCGCCCCCGTTGGCACATGACCCCATCGATATCACATAGCGCGGTTCAGGCATCTGGTCATAGACCTTACGCAGGGCGGGCGCCATCTTGTTCGTCAAGGTCCCAGCAACAATCATCAGGTCCGACTGTCGCGGAGAGGCGCGCGGCGCGGTGCCGAACCGCTCAAGGTCATAGCGTGGCATAGAGGTGTGCATCATTTCCACCGCACAACAGGCCAAACCAAAAGTCATCCAGTGTAGCGACCCTGTACGGGCCCAGTTGATGATGTCCTCGGTCGAGGTCAGCAAGAACCCCTTGTCCTGCAACTCAGAGTTCAATTCGCGGGCAGCGACCTCACGGTCGGGTCCGGCGGTGGCTGCTATTCCCATTCCAACGCTCCCTTTTTCCATTCATAGGCAAAGCCGATTGTCAAAACACCCAGAAAAATCATCATCGACCAGAAAGCCGTCATCGAGATATCTCCGAACGCAACCGCCCACGGAAACAGGAACGCCACCTCGAGATCGAAAATGATGAAAAGGATCGCAACGAGATAAAAGCGCACGTCGAACTTCATCCGCGCATCGTCAAATGCGTTGAAACCACATTCATAGGCGCTGACTTTCTCGGGGTCCGGATTGCGCACCGCAATCAGCACAGCAGCAAGGATCAAAATCAACCCCAGCCCGATGGCCAGTCCGATGAAGACCAGAATGGGCAGGTAATCCCTGAGAAGATCGTCCATGTAAGGCTCCTTGTTCCGCCAGACGCACGTCGCATTCATTCGACCTAAAACCCCCGCGCGCAAGGGTCAATTGATCTGACCATCCATACGCGGTTTTTGTTACGCTTTACAGGGCGATGCCCGACAAAAGCAGTGCCGTAATGCCGCAGCCTGTGATCGCCGCTAAACCACAGCGGCCTGTGAACGCGCCTTTGTTTTCTGCATGGCGCGCACAAAAGCGGCAATAAAGATCACAGTCAAAATCAGGATCACAGTCGGCGCCGGTGCGCTATCAATATAGAAACTCAGATAAACGCCTGTTATCCCTGAAAAAAGAGTGACAGCAACGGCCACCTGCAACATCTTTTCGAACTGGTTCGTAATCAGGAATGCAATCGCACCCGGAGCAATCAACAGCCCGATCGACAAAATGATGCCAACAGATGACAATGTTGCTACAATGGTCAACGAAATCATCGCCAACAACCCGTAGTGAAGCGCGCGTACCGGCAGCCCGACTGCCTGTGCCTGAATCGGGTCGAACGCATGCAACAGAAAATCGCGGCGCTTGACCAGAATAGCCGCCGACACCAGCGCGCTGATCACACTGGTCGTCCACAGGTCTTCGGCCCCGACCCCCAGCATGTTTCCGAACAAGATATGATCAAGATGCACCTCGGTCCGGATCTTGGTGTAGAGCACAATGCCAAAGCCGAACATACCCGAGAACACGATCCCCATCACGGTGTCCTGCTTGACCCGGCTGTTTTCCGACAAAAAGCCGGTCGCAAGCGCACAGGTCATTCCCGCCACAAACGCCCCAATGAGCAGCGGAATGTTCAAAAGATACGCCACCACAACCCCCGGCAACACCGCATGGCTGATCGCGTCCCCCATCAACGACCACCCCTTGAGCACGAGATAGCACGACAACAATCCCGTCGGGACAGAAATCATTGCCATGATGACAAAGGCTTTGTTCATGAAGCCGAACTGGAAAGGCAGCAATAGCGTGTCGATCATGTGCCCGTCTCCAGCGCCTGCGCGGCCCGTCGGCGGGCGGCAAAATAGCCGTGTTTGGGCGCCACAAAGAACACCACCAGAAACACAAGCGTCTGAAGCGCCACAATCAGCCCCCCTGTCGCCCCGTCCAGAAAAAAGCTTAGATACGCCCCGATGAAACTGGTGCTCGCGCCCAGCGAAACACTGATTACAAGCAGCCTTGGAAAGCGGTCAGTCAGCAGATATGCCGTGGCCCCTGGCGTCACGACCATTGCAATCACCAAAAACGCTCCCACAGTTTGCAGCGCCGCCACACACGATGCCGACAAAAGCGTAAAGAAAACAATCCTCAGCAATCCAGGATTAAGCCCGATCGTGCGGGCATGGTTCTCGTCAAAGAACGTCACCATCAGATCTTTCCACTTTGCCAGCAAAATCGCCAGCGACACAAAACCGATGATCGCAAGTTGCAGCGTATCCTCGGGCGTGATGGCAAGGATGTTGCCCATCGTGATAGTCTGTATGCTGACCGAAACCGGCGACAACGACACCATGAACAGGCCAAGCCCGAAGAACGAGGTAAAGATCAACCCGATGATCGCGTCCTCTTTCAGCCCCGAGCGCTGGTTCAGAAACAACATCGCCCCCGCCGCAAGGCCCCCCGCGACAAACGCCCCCAGCGCAAAAGGCAAGCCCAGCATATAGGCCCCCGCCACGCCGGGCACGATCGAATGGCTTAACGCATCCCCGATCAACGACCAGCCCTTGAGCATCAGATAAGCTGACAAAAACGCGCAGACCCCACCGACCAGCGCACTGACCCACATCGCGTTGAACATGTAATTATAGGAAAAGGGCAACAAAAGCGTGTCGATCATGGCGTCGGTGTCTTTGGATTGTCTTCGTAGATCACAAAGGGCCTCTCGTCGTCGGTCAGGACACTGACCTGACGGGTGTCGTCGTCATCATGCAAATCCGCCCCGCCTAGCACAAACTGCCGCAACACGCCGCCAAAAGCCTTTTCAAGATTGGGGCGCGTAAAGGTCGTTTCGGTCGGGCCAAAGGCCAGTACCGTTCCCTTGACCAGAACCGTCCGGTCACAAAACTCGGGAACAGACCCCAGATTGTGGGTCGATACCAGCATCACACGCCCCTCGTCGCGCATCTCTCGCAGCAGCGTGATGATCGCGTCTTCGGTTTTAACATCCACCCCTGTAAACGGCTCGTCAAGCAAGATCACCTTTCCGTCCTGTGCCAAGGCACGCGCCAGAAAGACCCGCTTGCGTTGCCCGCCCGACAACTCGCCGATCTGGCGTTTGCGCAGGTCGGTCATGCCAACCCGCGCGAGCGCCTGATCGACGGCCCTGTGGTCAGCCTGCGACGGGCGCCGGAAAAACCCCATATGGCCAAAGCGCCCCATCATCACCACATCCTCGACAAGCACCGGAAAGCTCCAGTCGACTTCTTCGGCTTGGGGCACATAGGCCACGATATTTCGTTTAAGCGCCTCTTTTACGGGCATCCCCAGAATGCGAATCTCACCGCGTGCGAGGGGGACAAACCCCATAACCGCTTTAAAAAGCGTCGATTTGCCCGACCCGTTCACGCCGACCAAGGCTGTGATTGTGCCGCGCGGAATAGCAAAGCTTGCGTTGCGCAAAGCCGTCATACCGTTGCGGTACGTCACAGCCACGTCGTGAGCCACGATGCCTTCGGTCTGCCGTTCCAATCCCGTTCCTTTCCTGACTCGACCCCTGATCGCGTGCTACCCGAGCTCATACTGCGGCTGCACGCCTATTTCACCAGACCGTCGAGAATTGTCTGTGATGTGACGCGCAACAAATCCAGATACGTCGGCACAGGCCCGTCGCTTTGTGTCAGGCTATCAACGTAGAGCATACCGCCATAACTGCTGCCGGTTTCGCGCGCGACTTGCTGTGCAGGACGCTGGGACACTGTGCTTTCACAAAATACCGCTGGAATCTCGTGTTTGCGCACCGTGTCGATCACCTTGCGCACTTGTTGCGGGGTGCCTTGAGCATCGGCATTGATCGGCCAAAGGTACAGCTCTTTCATGTCGAAATCCCGCGCAAGATAGCTGAACGCCCCTTCACACGACACCAGCCAGCGTTGCTCCTCCGGAAGCGCCACAATCGCCGCGCGCAAGGGCTCAATCGTCCGGGAAATCTCTTGCTTGTAGGTTTCTGCGTTCGCCTGATAGCTCGCTGCATTGTCGGGATCATAGGTCACAAGAGCATCGCGGATGTTGTCGATATAGATCAACGCGTTCTCAAGCCCCATCCACGCGTGCGGGTTCGGCTTGCCACTATAATCGCCTTCGGAAATGCCGATCGGAGCGATCCCGTCACTCAGCGTTACACTGGGCACATCGCGCAGGTTCGACAGAAACTGCTCGAACCACCGTTCAAGGTTCAACCCGTTCCACAAAATAAGGTCCGCTCCTTGAGCGCGAATGATATCGCGCGGCGTCGGGGCGTATCCGTGGATTTCGGCCCCTGCGCGGGTGATCGATTCCACAACCGCGGCATCACCGGCGACGTTGCGCGCCATATCCGCGATCACCGTAAAGGTGGTCACAACCTTGAAACGATCCTCTTGCGCAACAGCCCCCCCCGCCACCACAAAACACATAAAAATTCCGGCCGCCACTTTCTCACTTACGCCGCTCATCAGAAACGTTACCCTTTGCTGGTCTGCCTAAAGAAATTTCACTCTGTTGAGTATGAGAGTTGTTTGCATCTGTAAACATAAATGATAATCATTCTCAAAGATTCAAGATACATGAGAATTCCTTCTCTGAACACGAGCGCCCGGATGACTGAAAAAAACATAAAACGCATGACCGAAGCCCTTCGTGCAGCAGGTGTCAGGGTCACCCGCCAACGGATCGCCCTTTTGTCATGTCTGGCTGCCGCATCGGACCATCCCGATGCAATCGAGCTTCACCGGCGCGCCCAAGAGATCGAACCGAGCGTATCACTGGCAACCGTCTACCGGACCCTCACCGTGCTAGAGAAGGAAAGCGTGATCCAGCGCCACAGTTTCGAAGGGGGGGGCGCACGATTCGAGATGGCGAATGTGCGTCACCACGACCACATTCTTGATCTCGATACCGGAGAGATTGTCGAATTCAGGTCGGAAAAAATCGAGCAATTACAAAATGAAATCGCCGCCGAGATGGGGTTTGACGTGGTCTATCACCGGCTCGACATGTACTGCCGCCGCAAAGATCGCGAAACCTGACCCGCCAAGCGGCTGTTACAGCCAAAAGTCACGCCTCGTCGTGCAGCCGGATCAGCGGTGCGCCGGCCTCGACCTGCGCACCGGCAACCACCAGCACTTCGGCAATCACCCCGGCGCGACCAGCCTTCAGGGTATGCTGCATCTTCATGGCCTCAAGGATCACAAGCCTGTCTCCCATGGCAACCGGCTGACCGGCACAAACAAGAACCTCGCGGACCAACCCCGGCATTGGCGCAAGTGTCAAAGTGCCGCCATGCTCCTCGGCCTGCCCGCGGTCCAACGAATCTGGCAGATCAAAGACCACCGTTCGCATGCCAAAAACCGCCACCTGCGCTCCGGCGCGCGCGACTTGCCCGATTGTGCAATCATCGATTTGCCACCCCTGCCGACACCTTTGTGCCGAAACGCTCGTGCCCGCAACAGACAGCTGGTGCCGGTCCGGCCCTTTGGACAAGAGTGAGACATCAAGCGTGTCACCCGCGAACCCCAACCCGATGGCACGCCATGTTCCGCCCCAAAGTGTAAAGCCGGTCACATCGGCCACCGGATCCCAAAGCCCCGCCGCGACCAACGCTGCCGCCGCCACCTCGGCAGGGGTAGGGGCGGCCACGCGGGTCAGCGCGTCAATATCCCGCGCGATCAACCCTGTATCCATCGCCCCGTCGGCAAAACCGCGATGCCCCGCGAGAGCCGACAGAAACGAAAGGTTCGTTGTCGTCCCCATGATTTGCGTCGTGGCCAGCGCCTGCTCCAGCCGTTGCAACGCAATCGCGCGGGTCGGCCCGTGGGTGATAAGCTTTGCAATCATCGGGTCGTAAAACGGGCTGATCAGATCCCCCTGCCGCACACCGGTCTCGGCCCGTGCGGCAATTGGGAACGACAGATGCGTCAACCGCCCTGTTGCTGGCAAAAAACCCGCCGCCACGTCTTCGGCATAAAGTCGCGCTTCAAAGGCATGGCCAACCAGCGGAATGTCGGCCTGCGCCAGCGGCAAAGGCTCTCCGGCGGCAACCCGCAATTGCCACTCCACCAGATCGACGCCCGTGATGGCTTCGGTCACCGGATGTTCGACCTGAAGGCGGGTGTTCATTTCCATGAACCAGAAGCCGTCAACCCGCAGACCTTTGGCGGCATCCACGATGAACTCGACCGTACCCGCCCCGCAATATCCCACGGCCTGTGCCGCACGCACGGCCGCCTGCCCCATCGCGGCGCGCACCTGAGGCGTCATCCCCGGGGCGGGGGCCTCTTCGATCACCTTTTGATGACGCCGCTGAAGCGAGCAATCCCGCTCGTAAAGATGCACAACATTGCCGTGCGTGTCGCCGAAAACCTGTATTTCGATGTGGCGCGGCTGCTGGATGTATTTCTCGATCAGAACATGATCGTTGCCAAAGGCTCCGCGTGCCTCGGCCCGTGCTGATGCCAGCGCGCTTGCGAAATCTTCGGGCGCATCCACCACCCGCATCCCCTTGCCACCGCCGCCTGCAACGGCCTTGATCATCACCGGAAAACCCGTTTTTGCGGCTTCGGTGGCAAGAACAGCATCCGCCTGATCCGCCCCGTGATAGCCCGGAACAACAGGAACACCGGCCTGCGCCATGCGCAGTTTGGCCGCATCCTTCAGCCCCATCGCGCGGATCGCCTTTGCGGGAGGACCGACAAAGATCAACCCCGCC
>JBLIFE010000022.1:0-13561 GCA_047633515.1 Paracoccaceae bacterium
ATCTTTTTCGCGGCGATGGCGGCGATACAGCTCCCGATGCTGGCGGCATATGGATTGATGACATGGGAGCGTGCGGGCATGAGCCTTGTGGCGACGCTGCCGCTTTTCGGGGCTATGCCGATCGGGGGATATCTGGCCAGATACATCTCGAGACAGGCCTTTGACCGCATCATACTGGTACTGCTGGCGGTGGTTGCTGTGCGTCTGGTTTGGAGCGCGCTTGGCGGCACTGCGTGATCGGTTCTATTTATTGGGTCGCGTGCCTGAGCCCGGCCATCAGGTGATGGAATTTTTCGCCCTGAATGGCCACGTGTTGCCGTAATGTCGTGGCGGCGCGCTCTGCATCCGCGTTCGATAACGCTTCAAGCACAGCCTCGTGTTCGGCCATCGACTGCCGCATCCGCCCGCGAAGCCGCAGCTGGATGCGGCGGTAGGGTTTCAACCGACGGTGCAGGCGCAACGCTTCGTTTTCCAGAAAGGCGTTTCCCGACTGGGCGTAAATGAGGTGATGAAACTGCTCGTTCCCGCGGTAATAGGCATCGGCATCGGCTGCGTCGATTGCTGCTAGGCAAAGTGTGTTGGTGTCGCGCAACTTCTCCAAGGCAGGATCGGTGATCCGCACGGCGGCAAACCGCCCGCACGCCGCCTCGAGTTCGGCCATTACCTCGAACATTTCTATCAGGGCGACAGGTCCGGGTTGCCGCACAAAGACCCCTCGACGGGGCTGTTGCTCTGCCAATCCGGTAATCACCAGTTTTTGCAGGGCTTCTCGGATAGGAGTGCGCGAGACACCAAAACGGTCGGCAAGGCTGATCTCATCAAGGCGGGCACCATCGGGAATGGCACCGGAAAGCACCAATTCTTCCAGCTCCTCGGCTATCTTGTCAGCGCGGCGCGTTTCCATCGCGAATCCTTAGATAGAAGGTCTGGTGGGTGCAACACTCCCATTCTTGTATACAAAAAAGTTGACATGGAATGCAAGCTCAAGGCATTACGCTAGGTAATCCCGGTATAATTCGGGGGAAGGTCTTTTGGGAGGAAGTCTATGAAATCGAAATTGCTTGCCGCTGCCGCGGCGATTGCTCTTGTTGCCGGTGGTACTGTCGCCAATGCCGAGCAGCTGCGCCTGTCACACCAGTGGTCCAACAAGGACGTTCGCCACCTTGTCGCGCAGATTGTAGCTGATGAAGTTGCCGCCGCGGACGTTGACCTCGAGATCCAGATTTTCGGGTCACAGTCGCTTTTCAAGGCGCGCGAGCAGTACAAACCATTGAGCCGCGGCCAGCTTGACATGACAGTTCTGCCGCTCAGCTATGCAGGCGGCCAGCAGCCGGCGTTCAATCTGACGCTGATGCCGGGTCTGGTGAAAAACCACGATCACGCGGCGCGCCTGTCTGCATCGCCTTTCATGGCGGCTCTTGAAGAAAAGATGGCAGATGACGACGTGATGGTGCTTGTCCACGGCTACCTTGCCGGTGGATTTGCCGGTACCGACAAATGCATCACCAAACCCTCTGATGTGGTTGGCCTTCAGACGCGTGCCGCAGGCAAGGCTTTCGAGCAAATGCTGGCGGGTGCAGGCGCTTCTATTGCGTCGATGTCCTCTGCGGAAATCTACAACGCCATGCAAACGGGTGTTCTGAGTGCTGCGAACACGTCGTCGTCGTCTTTTGTTTCCTATCGCATTTACGAGCAAGCCAAGTGCTACACACCGGCCGGTGATGTCGCACTTTGGTTCATGTACCAGCCACTGTTGATGAACAAATCTACGTTTGACGGTCTGACCGAAGGGCAGCAGGCTGCGCTGCTGGCCGGTGCTGCCAAGGCAGAGGCGTTCTATCTTGAAGAAGCGAAAAAGTCTGATGCCGCATCGGTTGAAGTGTTCAAAAAAGCCGGTGTCGAGATCGCAGAGATGACGATCGAGGATTTCAACGCGTGGCGTGAAGTTGCCAAGGAAACGTCCTATAAAGCTTTCGTCGCGGACGTTCCCGACGGACAGGCTCTTTTGGATATGGCACTCGCTGTCGATTGATCCAAAGCGGAATTCAGCAAACAGGGCGGCGCATTGTGCCGCCCTGTTTCGCGCTTGAATACCGTTGAAACTTAAAACCCCTGAACACAAGAGGTGACCGACATGTCGGGCCAAAGCTCAGCCGTTGTCGCAAAGATCGGCGACAACCTGTTCCTGCGCGGCGTTGCCGCCCTTTCCACACTGGCCGGTTGGTGCTCTGCGGGGATGATCCTTTCGGCAGTGGTGATCACCTGCCAGATGATTTTCATCCGCTTTGTCCTCAATGGCTCGACGATCTGGCAGACAGAGGCGGTGATCTATCTTGTCGTAGCGGCAACCTTGATAGGCTTGCCGTACGTGCAGCATTTGCGCGGGCACGTGAATGTCGATCTGATCCCGCTGATGCTTAAGGGGCGCGTGCGGTTCGGACTGGCTGTTGTTACTTTGACCATGTCGATTGTGATGATCGCGATCATGGTCTGGTACGGTTTTGAATACTGGCATTTTGCCTATGAGCGGAACTGGAAGTCCGACACGGTCTGGGGCGTGCGCCTGTGGATCCCGTATTTGTCGATTCCGGTCGGTTTGGGGCTGTTGATGTTGCAACTGATTGCCGATCTGGTCGCGATTTTTCTGAAGATAGATGTGCCCTTCGGGCTGGAGGATAACTGATGGATCCGCTTGTGCTTGGCGGTCTGGTCGCCTTTTTTACAATTTTTGTGCTGTTTTCAGGGGTCTCGGTGGGGATCGGTCTTTTGATCGTCTCTGCGGGCTTTCTGATTGTTTTTGACGGGGTGCGCAGCCTTGAGTTGATGCCGGAAATCCTGTTTGCCAAGCTTGACAACTTTGCGCTGTTGTCAATCCCGATGTTTATCATCATGGGGGCGTCGATTGCCTCGACCCGAGCAGGGGCGGACCTGTACGAGGCGCTGGAGCGGTGGCTCACGCGCGTGCCGGGCGGGCTTGTGATCTCGAACCTTGGTGCTTGTGCGCTGTTTGCGGCGATGTCGGGCTCTAGCCCGGCGACCTGTGCAGCTATCGGCAAGATGGGTATCCCCGAGATGCGTAAGCGTGGCTATCCTGACGGCGTTGCGGCGGGTTCGATCGCTGCTGGTGGCACGCTGGGAATTTTGATCCCGCCGTCTGTCACGATGATTGTTTACGGCGTGGCCACCGAGACGTCGATCGGGCGGTTGTTTCTGGCGGGCGTTATTCCCGGCTTGCTGTTGGTGTCGTTGTTTATGGCGTGGTCTTTGTATTCCACGTGGAAGTCCGGAAACCTGGCGTTGATGAACAACCGTACGTACACATGGGCGGAAAAGTTCGAGATCCTGCCTCGCGTGTTGCCATTTTTGGCGATTATTCTGGGCGTGCTTTACGCGATGTACGGCGGCGTCGCGACCCCGTCCGAGACGGCGGCTGTCGGTGCTTTGATGTGCTTGCTGATTGCGATGGTCATCTACAAATTATGGAACCCCAGAGACCTTTGGCTCATCTTGCGCGACAGCACCAAGGAGTCGGTGATGATCTTGTTCATCATCGCGGCTGCGGGTGTGTTCAGTTATATGCTGTCGAGCCTGTTTATTACCCAGTCGATTGCCGAATGGATCGGTACGCTGGATGTAAACCGCTGGGTGCTGATGGGGGCGATCAACCTGTTCCTTCTGGTTGCGGGCTTCTTCTTGCCGCCTGTTGCGGTCATTTTGATGGCGGCGCCGATCCTGTTGCCGATCATTTTGACGGCAGGCTTTGATCCGATCTGGTTTGCAGTCATCTTGACCATCAACATGGAGATTGGTCTGATTTCGCCGCCGGTCGGTTTGAACCTGTATGTTATCAACGGCATTGCACCCGATATTTCGTTGCGCACCATTCTTCTGGGGTCTTTGCCGTTCGTGGCGTGCATGGTTGTTGCGATTTTGTTGCTGTGCATCTTTCCGGGGCTTGCAACGTGGTTGCCCAACGCGGTGATGGGTGCTGCCATATGACCTTGCTTGCCGATCTTCTGTCCACGGTGTTCGAGCGGCGAAGTTACTTCGGGTCGGCGGGCAAATGGGACGACCGCAGTGTCGCAATGCTTGCGGATGAGTTGGTCGGCGGAAATGGAGAAGTGTCGGGCCGTGCTTTGGCCCGACAGATCCTTGATCGCTTTACGGCTTTCGAGGACGCGCAAAAGGTGGAGTTTTTCCGCCACCTTGCCTTGAACATGGATATCGATGCCGAGGCCGTTCGAACCACCTTGGAGGCGTACCGCGCGCATCCGGACAAAGCAGGTTATCAGTCGTTTATGATGGCCGCAGAGCCTGGCCGGCAAGAGATGATCCGCCGGCTCAATCAAGTTAGCGGCGCCACGCATCTGTTGGTGTCTATGCGGCGTGATCTGTTGCGTCTGACAAAGTCCAACCCGGAGCTTGCGCCGATAGACGTGGATTTCAAACATCTGTTCGCGTCGTGGTTCAATCGCGGGTTTCTGGTTCTGCGGCCTATCAGCTGGGAAAGTCCGGCCCATATTCTAGAGAAAATCATCGCCTACGAGGCGGTGCATGCCATTTACAGTTGGGATGACCTGAAACGGCGATTGCAGCCCTCTGACAGGCGGTGTTTCGGATTTTTCCACCCATCAATGCCCGATGAGCCCCTGATTTTTGTCGAGGTCGCCCTGTGCAAGGGCGTGCCCGGTGCCATCCATACGGTGTTGAGTGACGGGCGTGAGCCGCTTGAGGCGAAACAGGCGGATACGGCGGTTTTTTATTCGATCTCGAATTGTCAGGCCGGTTTGGCAGGGATCTCGTTTGGAAACTCGCTGATCAAACAGGTGGTGACTGATTTGTCATTGCAGCTACCGGGGCTGAAAACTTTTGTTACCCTGTCTCCGATCCCGAAGTTGATGGCTTGGCTGGCGCGTGACGGACGGGATGTGCCGGCACTTGATGATGCAATGCTCAAAAAGCGTGCTGCAAACTATCTTCTGACGGCCAAGCGTGCCGACGGGCTGCCGTTTGATCCGGTTGCGCGGTTCCATCTGGGAAATGGTGCGATTGTTCATGCGGTACATTCGGGGGCTGATTTGTCGACAAACGGGTTGGCGCAATCTGGCGGAGCCATGGTCAATTACTTGTATGACCTGCGCCGTGTCGCCCAAAATCACGAACGTTTTGTTGGCGAACATGAGGTTATTGCCTCGTCAGAGGTCCGCACACTGAGTCAGTCTGCGCTCAAATCAGAATAATAAAAACAAGGAACGCGCTTATGGCAAACCCGCTTTTTGACATGCTTTTCGGGCGCCATGCCGGACAGCAGACCCCGTTTTTGCACAAGGCTGACGGCGCGGTTATCACCCATGCGGCGTTTCTGGAGCAAAGTGCGCAAATCGCTAATGTTTTGGTCGATCTTGGCGTATCTGCGGGGGACCGCGTGGCGGTTCAGGTGGATAAATCACCCGAGGCTCTGGCGGTCTATGCGGCCTGCGTGCAGGCGGGGATTGTGTTCTTGCCGCTCAACACCGGATACACAGCCGATGAGCTGACCTATTTTATTGAAAACAGTGGTGCGCGGCTTTTTGTGTGCTCGCCAGAGCGCGAAAAGGCCTTACGGCCTGTGGCGCAACGCTGTGATGCGGTGCTTGAGACATTGGCGGCGGATGGTACGGGCTCGTTGATGCAGCGTGCCGCTGACAAGCCGGTGATCTTTGACACGGTTGCGCGGACGTACGACGATCTTGCGGCATTTCTTTATACCTCCGGTACGACGGGGCGCTCCAAGGGGGCGATGCTGACACAGCAGAACCTTTTGTCCAACGCGCAGGTTCTGGCAAAGCACTGGCGGTTTACGGCCGATGATGTGCTGCTGCATGCCTTGCCGATCTTTCACACCCACGGATTGTTTGTGGCCACCAATATTACGCTGGTGGCTGGCGGTTCGATGATCTTTCTGGAGCGGTTCGATCTGGATTTGATGATTGAATTGATGCCGCAGGCCAGCACGATGATGGGGGTGCCGACGTTCTATACCCGCTTGCTGGACGACCCGCGTTTCGATGCGCCGCTAACGGCCCACATGCGCCTGTTTGTGTCGGGCTCTGCGCCGTTGCTGGCTGAAACCCACGTGCAGTTCCAAGACCGCACCGGCCACCGGATTCTTGAACGCTACGGGATGACGGAAACGAATATGAACACGTCGAACCCGTACGAGGGCGAACGGCGCGCTGGAACGGTCGGGTTTGCTTTGCCGGGGGTCGAGCTAAAGATTACGGACCCTGCAAGTGGTGACCCACTCCCGCAGGGGGAGGTTGGACAAATCGAGGTCCGTGGGCCGAATGTCTTCAAAGGTTACTGGCAAATGCCTGAAAAAACCCGCGAAGAATTGCGTGAGGACGGTTTTTTTATTACCGGTGATCTGGGGCAGATTGATCCCGATGGCTATGTAAAGATTGTCGGGCGTAACAAGGACCTGATCATCTCGGGGGGCTACAACATTTACCCCAAAGAGATCGAGCTTGTTCTGGATGACCAGCCCGGCGTGTTGGAAAGTGCGGTTATCGGCGTGCCGCATCCTGATTTTGGCGAAAGCGTGGTTGGTGTGCTGGTGGCAAAGCCGGGACAGGCTCCGGACCTTGAGGCGATTGACAAATCGGTGCGCGTGGCGCTTGCACGGTTCAAACATCCCAAGCGGCTGATCATCGTTGACGCTTTGCCGCGCAACACGATGGGAAAAGTGCAAAAGAATATTTTGCGCGCGCAGTACGGCGTACCTGCTTCAAAGCCCTGATACCGGGTGCGAGTTTGAACTGTCGGTACTGGCTTTGGCGCCATATCCGCTTTGACTTATCGCGCCGCACAGAACAGGTTGTTCCAGTCACCACATGAGGAGTTGTAAATGACCCACGCAAAAGAGCTTTTTGATCTGACCGGCAAGCGGGCGCTGATCACAGGGTCGTCGCAAGGCATCGGTTTCGCATTGGCGCGGGGGCTGGCGCAGGCTGGGGCCGAAATCGTGCTGAACGGGCGGGATGTCGAAAAGCTGAAAGGGGCCGCAAAAATTCTGGGGGATGAGGGGGCGGTTGTCCACATGTTAGCCTTCGATGTCACCGACCATGACGCGGTGCGCGCAGCAGTGGACGGGTTCGAGGCGGCAACAGGGCCGTTCGACATCGTGGTGAACAATGCCGGTATGCAGCATCGCGGCCCGTTGGAGGAGTTTCCCGCAGATGCGTTCGAGCGGTTGTTGCAAACAAACATTGCCTCTGTGTTTCATGTGGCACAGGCCGCAGCGCGGCACATGATCGCGCGCAAGGCCGGTAAGATTATCAACATTGCGAGCGTTCAATCTGCTCTCGCCCGCCCCGGGATCGCGCCCTACACGGCGACCAAAGGGGCGGTTACGAACCTGACCAAGGGGATGGCAACAGATTGGGCGCGACTTGGCCTGCAATGCAACGCGATTGCACCGGGGTATTTCGATACCCCCCTGAACAAGGCGCTGGTCGAGAACCCCGAGTTCAGCGAGTGGCTTGAAAAGCGTACGCCGGCGGGCCGTTGGGGCAATGTGGACGAGTTGGTGGGGGCTTGTGTGTTCTTGTCGAGTGCTGCGTCAAGCTTTGTGAATGGTCACACGCTTTATGTGGATGGCGGAATTACCGCGTCTTTGTAAGCGGCAATCGGCTCAAGCGAGATGTGTTCCCGCGCATAAACAAAAAGAGGCTCCCGATCGGGAGCCTCTTTTATTTGGTCAGACACGTTGCACAATGCGCCTTAACGGGCGAATTTCTTGTGCTTCATGCGCTTTGGCTCCAACGCATCAGGACCAAGCCGAAGGGCCTTGTCTTGTTCGTAGGCCTCGAAGTTGCCTTCGAACCATTCGACATGGGCGTCGCCCTCGAACGCAAGGATATGGGTGCACAGCCGGTCAAGGAAAAAGCGGTCGTGGCTAATGATAACGGCGCAGCCGGCAAAATCCTCAAGCGCGTCTTCGAGGGCCCGCAAGGTTTCCACATCAAGATCGTTGGTCGGCTCGTCGAGCAGCAACACGTTGCCACCTTCCTTGAGCAGTTTGGCCATGTGAACGCGGTTCCGCTCGCCGCCTGACAACGCGCCGACCTTTTTCTGCTGGTCACCGCCCTTGAAGTTGAACGCCCCGCAATAGGCCCGTGAATTCATGCTCGCATCGCCGAGTTCGATAATTTCGGCCCCTCCCGAGATTTCCTCCCAGACGTTGTTGGTGTCGTTCAGGCTGTCGCGGGATTGGTCCACGAACGAAAGGTCAACGGTGGTGCCATAGCTGACGGTGCCACTATCGGCGTCTTCCTGTCCGGTCAGCATGCGGAAAAGCGTGGATTTACCCGCGCCGTTCGGCCCGATTACGCCGACAATACCGCCTGGCGGCAGCGAGAACGACAGATTTTCAACCAAAAGCCGGTCACCGTAAGCTTTGGACAGGTTCTCGACCTCGATCACCTTCTGACCCAGTCGCTGACCGTTCGGGATCACGATTTGTGCTTTGCCGACGCGTTCGCGCTCTGACTGTCCGGCAAGCTGTTCATAGGCGTTGATCCGTGCCTTTTGCTTTGCTTGACGGGCCTTCGCGCCGGCGCGGATCCACTGCAATTCCCGGTCGAGGGTCTTTTGCTTGCTCTTGTCGTCCTTTGCCTCCCGCTCCAGCCGCTTGGCCTTTTGATCGAGCCATGCCGAGTAATTCCCTTCGTGGGGAATGCCGCGGCCACGGTCGAGTTCCAGAATCCAGCTGGTGATGTTGTCAAGGAAGTAGCGATCGTGGGTCACAATCAGGATTGTGCCTTTGTAGTCGATCAGGTGCTGTTGCAGCCACGCGATTGTTTCCGCGTCGAGGTGGTTGGTCGGCTCGTCGAGCAGCAGCATGTCGGGTTGCTCGAGCAGCAACCGGCACAGAGCGACGCGACGCCGCTCTCCTCCGGACAGGTTGGTGGGCATCGCATCGTCGGGCGGGCAACGAAGCGCCTCCAGGCTGACGTCGATCTGTGCGTCAAGATCCCAAAGGTTTCCGGCGTCGATTTCATCCTGAAGGGCCGCCATCTCGTCGGCGGTTTCCTCGGAATAGTTCATGGCAAGATCGTTATAGCGATCAAGGATGTCTTTTTTGGGCTTCACGCCCAGCATGACATTTTCACGCACGGTCATGTTTTCTTCGAGGGACGGTTCCTGTGGAAGATATCCCACACGCGCGCCTTCGGCGGCCCATGCTTCGCCGATGTAATCCTTGTCCAGACCGGCCATGATCTTCATCAGGGTGGACTTACCCGAACCGTTTGCCCCGACAACGCCGATCTTGACGCCCGGAAGGAACGACAAGCGCACGTTTTCAAAACATTTCTTACCGCCGGGATAAGTTTTGGACACGCCGTCCATGTGGTAGACATATTTATAGGCCGCCATTGGAACCTCCGCAAATGTGCTGATTTGCAACGGTCCATATCGGAGCCTGAGCCCAAGAGCAACGTGTCACTCAAAGAGTCTGTCGGAAACAAGCGGGAAGCGAACCGGCTTGCGGTGTGTGGTGCACGCGAAGCAGGGGAGTGGTGCGTTGGATGCTTTTTTCAGCGCTCACCCTTCAAAGTGATACGGTGGGACAGAAACTCTTTCAGAGCGGTCTCTGGCGCTGCCTTTATCATCGCGCCGCGCGCATCGCTGACCATCTGTTCCAACCAGACGCCGATATCTGTGGCGTTGGTTCCGTCGATCCCCGGACGCCAGACCGTGGTATAAGTCCCGTGCGCACGCGGTGGAAGTGGGGCAGGGGTGCCGCAGGTTGCCTCATCCACGACGCTGCTGCCGAACAAAACCCCCGCGACCGCCTCGGTGCCGTCGGGCTGGCGTACGAGCAAGGGGCTGCCACTATCACCGCTCATGATGCGACGTCCGTTGCCGCGACTGGGCGGAAGCGCAAAGATCGAGCATCTGTTATCGCTCCAATAGCCTAGGGGGCCGGTTTTGCGGGTCGGGGTGTGCAGGCCATTGCCCAGCTTGCCCCAACCTGAATACCGCAGCGTGGCCGTTGGAAGATACCTTAGTAGTGCGTCTGCTTTTTCGGGTGAGGTCACGCGCAGCACGGGTATCGGTGTGGCGATCGCTCGCGGTGCGGGCTCTTTGAGTAAAAGCAATACCAGATCAGCACAACGAGGCAGGCTGTAATGGCTGGCGTAAAGCACCTTTTCGGGCATGTCGCGTACCGGTCCAAAGCTTACTGGCACGCGCCAACTTGTGTCATACCATGTCCGTGGATTTTCCCATGCGTTGCGTTGCAAGGCGACTTGATCGTCCAGACCGGTGCAGTCTGGGCTACGCGCGACAACGGGGCGCGGAACGCGCGCTTCGAGCCCGACACAATGGGCAACGGTCAAAATCACATTGGGACTGATCAGTGTTCCGGTGCAGCCGCCCGCCACCAGAACAACGCCGTTTCGTGCTTGTGACGAGCGGTCGGCAGTTGTGCTTGGCTTCAGCGAAAATGTGTCGAAAAAAGAGGCTGCGACAGGGGTTGCCGAGAGCACGCACAAAAAGAAAAGGGCCACGAGATAATGTATCATAATTCCAAGGTAGAACTCTGGCAGAGCCATGTCGAGAGAGCAAGCGTATCAGGATGAGTGATAATGCAAGCGTGCGTTCACAGCTTGCACGTGGCGTGTGATTGCCGCAATCAAGTGCAATGGTTAAATCTGGTTTCCCCCTTGTCGGCAGTGGTCAGACGATCGGACTTCTGGGCGGTTCGTTCGATCCGCCCCATGCGGGGCATGTGCAAGTCACGCGGGCCGCGTTCAGTCATTTGGGTCTGGACAGGGTTTGGTGGCTTGTGTCTCCGGGAAACCCGTTGAAGGCGCGCGGCCCTGCGCCTATGGCGCGCCGGATGGCTGCGGCACAGGATCTGGTGCAGCATCCTTTGGTGCGCATCAGTGATATCGAGCTGCGACTTGGCACGCAGTTTACCGCACACACGATTGCCGCTTTGAAACGGCGGTATCCGGGGCAGCGGTTCGTGTGGTTGATGGGGGCGGATAATCTGGCCCAGTTTCATCATTGGGCCCATTGGGAAGAGATTTTTGGGGCCGTCCCCATTGGTGTCATTGCCCGCCCCGGGTACCGGCTGGCGGCACTTCGTTCTGTGGCGGCGCGCCGGTTTGCCCGCTACCGTGTTCCGGTGGCTGTTCTGGCGCAGAAAAAGGCGCCGGCATGGGCTTTTGTTACGGCTCCGTTAATGCATTTGTCGTCGTCACAATTGCGTGCGCAGGGGCAGTGGCCGGCTGGCGACCTGTCTGTCTGACATTCTTTCTTTCAAGCTCCGTCTGGCCGCGGCGGACTTTTTGATCAACGCTATGGCTGATCGGCGGCCCGCGCCGGATCCGGGCAAAATCCGGGGTCCAGAAGCCGGTCGAGCATCGGGGATATATCCTCGATATGCTCTGCAATCACATGGACCACGCTTTGTGCGCGCTGCACCCGTCCGGTGACCCGCAAAAGACGCCCTGCAATCACAGCACGCCGGAATTGTTCATAAATCTTGGCCCACACGACGACGTTACAGGTGCCGGTTTCATCCTCCAGCGTGATGAAAATCACGCCCTTTGCGGTGCCCGGGCGCTGCCGCACCAGAACAAGTCCCGCCACACAAACCCGCGCCCCCCCGGGAGGCAGGTTCAGATCCTGTGCGCGAATGCACGAGGGCGGGTGGGGCCATTGTGGGGCGCGCGCATGGTCGGCCCGGGGATGGGAATCGGTGGAATACATGTGAACAAAAGTAGAACATACAGATTGAAAAGCAAGTCTGTTGGCAGCACTGGCAAAGTGTCCTGAATTGTCCTATGTCCATGGCGAATAGAATATAGGCCAAAGGAACTGGTTATGGCGAAGATCACTTACATCGAACACGGCGGCAAAGAACATGTGGTCGAGGTCGCGACGGGGCTTACCGTTATGGAGGGGGCCCGTGATAATGGCATTCCCGGGATCGAAGCGGATTGTGGCGGCGCATGTGCCTGCTCTACGTGCCATGTCTATGTCCATCCCGACTGGGCCGAAAAGCTGCCGGCGATCGATTCGATGGAGGAGGATATGCTCGATTTCGCCTATCAGCCAAAGCCGGGTCAAAGCCGTCTGACGTGCCAGTTAAAAGTCAGCGACGCGCTGGACGGGTTGGTCGTTCAGATGCCTGAAAAGCAGATCTGATGCGGGCGCTGCCTGTAGCAAGTATAGCTCTTTTGCTTGCTTTGGGCGCGCCACTTCATGCAGATATCATCGAAGCGCGCTACGCAGAGCCGACAGCGCGTTACACGCACGGCATTCTAGGCGATGCGATCGAGCACGGGGCGCTCCTGATTGTGGTGTCCCGTGGTTTGGGCGGTCGAAAGACCCTTATAGTTACGCTTCCCGAAAACCGCGTTTTCGAAGATACCGCTCCCAGACTTGCCGATGTGGATAACGACGGTGACATGGAAGTGATCGTCGTCGAGACAGATGTGGCCCGTGGCGCGCAACTTGCGATTTATGACGAAACGGGCAAAATTGCGGCAACGCCCTATATCGGGACGCGCTTTCGGTGGTTGGCACCTGTCGGGGTGGCCGACCTTGACGGCGATGGCACCATTGAAATCGCCTATATCGACCGTCCGCATCTGGCCAAAACTTTGCGTGTCTGGCGGTTCGAGGAGGGGGGGCTGACGCCTGTGGTTGACCTTGGCGGGTTGACTAACCACCGGATCGGGGAACGCGATATTGCCGGCGGTATCCGCGTCTGTGGTTCGGGCCCCGAAATGATCACAGCGTCTGCTGACTGGAGTGTGATTATGGCGACGCGGCTGCGTGATGGTGCCCTTGAAACACGGCCCGTGGGTGCGCATCAGGACCGTAAAAGCTTCGCACGCGCGTTGCGGTGTGCTGACGAGTAGGGACGCGCGGTGATTAGGGGTCGTGCAGCGAAGTAAAGTCAGGCTGGAGGGGCAAAGGCTCCAATTGCCTCGTGGGCCGCCTGCAAGGCCTCGGGTAACACGGCTTCGAAAATATCCAGTGCGGCATCAGGGCCGACAGAGACCCGAATGCACCGGTCTTGCGGTGCGACAAAGGGCATTCTGACAAAAACCCGGCGGGCAATCAGCTCACGCACCAGTTGTCGCGAAAAATTACCATCCTGCCCACAGTCAAGCGCCACAAAATTTGCGGCGGACGGCAGAGCTACAAGCCCGTTTTGCTGACCGATCCGGGTGATCCTTTTGCGGGCGGCTGCGACCTTGGCTACGACGGTCTGCAAATATGCCTGATCGTGCAGGGCGGCCAATGCCGCCGCCTGTGCAAGGCGGCCAACGCCGAAGTGGTTGCGCACCTTGTTAAAGCCGTTGATTACATCAGGCGCCCCAACGGCATAGCCGACACGCATCGCCGCCAGCCCATGCGCCTTTGAAAAGGTGCGCATCCGGATCACGCGTGAGTTGGTGGTATCAAAAGCGGGAATGGCGTCGGGCGGGGCAAGATCGGCATAGGCTTCGTCAAGCACCAGAAGGGCACCGTCGGGCACCGCGTCAATCATCGCCTG
>JBLIFE010000023.1:0-13332 GCA_047633515.1 Paracoccaceae bacterium
CACGATTCGGTCCGAAGCTGCCACAAATGGCCGAAGCCGTGCTTATTCGGCAAGGTGGTGGCCCGCCCCCGCCACCATCGCGTCACAGACGGGTTTCGGTGTTCTGGTTTGTGGTGGGCGTTGCTGCGGGGGCTGGTGCCGTGTGGGGCGCATTGTTCCTGTAAAACGCATCCCGCGGCCGTATCTGTGGGTTATTGACGTAGGGCGATGACGTTTGCAGGGTCGATCAGGCCGCCGCCGGCAAGAACCAGTTTCGAAACACCCGATTCCATTCGTGCTTCGGTAACTTCAGCATAAATAGAGGCCTGTACCATCGGGAGTGGCTCGTTGTTGGCGAAACTTTCGGCATAGAATGTGTAGGCACCCTTTGGAAAAGTGGTGCCGGATTGCGTCTGGCCTGACCATTGGACGGTGTCGGCATCCACCGGCATTGATTGTCGGTCGATCTCTGTTCCGGCAGCATCCAGCACCACAAGATCGGCACGATCGGCATAGTTTGCAATTGTCGGAACTGCGGTGACAGGGGCGCCTGTAAATTGTGCCGGGGTCAGTACCCGCGCCTCTTTTCCGATCCAGTCGGCCAGTTGGGACAAACCGGAGCCATTCATTTGCGTGCTCAGAGCCGTGAGAAGATCGTTTGTTTTCGCTTGCTGCTCCACACCCGAAAAGGTTGCAAGCTGTACTGCAAAATCCTGTGAATCCAGAGGATTAAGAGGGTCTTGATTCTCGAGTTGTGCCGTTAGCATAACAAGGAATGTCTCGAAATCGGAACTTATGACGCTTTTTGAGGTATCCTTTTGGGTGGCTGCTGTGGCTTGAGCGGTGGCAACTGCGGTTTGAGTTCCAGTGGTGGGGGAGAGTTCCATCTTGACTTACATCCTAAGATCCAGGCCGGAAATTCCGGCGGTATTGTCGCGAACAGACGGCTGCAAAGCGCGCTCATTCAGGGGGGGCATTCCGGTTGCCGTGTCGTCACCGTCACCGCGGCCGGTCATGTGTTCAAACGTGTCTTGTGCGTTTTGGTCCTGTTTAGGGGCGTCACCGAAATCGAAAGTCACATCCTTGAAGCCGTCTTTGGCCATGTCGCGAGCAAATTGTTCGATGTGGCGGCGCATCAGATCGCTTGTTTCGGGGCGATCTGCACTGATTGAAATCACCAGCCCGGTTTCTGATTGGTTAAAGGACATGCGGATTCGCCCCAACTCTTCGGGATGCAGAGCAAGTTCAACCGGAGCACCATTGCTGGTGCGCATAGCGGTGATCAATTGGCCAGACACCTGCGGCGCAAGATTGGTGCTGAGGGATGCGCGGCTTGATGTCAACGGATCAAGGCCGGAGATCCGCGTCTCTGTGGTGGTAAGCCCCTGAATGTCAGCGTCAATTTTTTGAAAACTCTGACTATCGACCACGGCAACCCGGGGCGGGGGTTGAGGAGCGGCTACCGCTGCAGGGGCCACTGTGGTCGTGGCAAGTTCCGCCTTTGATGCAGCAGAAAGGACGGCAGGCTCCGGGGCGGCCCCTAGCGGTGTGTCAACTTTCACTGTGCCTTGCTGCGCCGCAAACAGAGAGGCCGTCGCGCCAACCTGAGGGCTGGCGGACGCGATGTCACCAAAGGGAGGCTGAGCTGACCCGAGGGGGTTAGTTCTGGCATCTGTTTGTCGTTGTGCCGCGCTGGCTGCGATTTCCTGTGCGATAATGGAGGTCGCGAGCATAGGTGCGGTGGGGGGAATGGATAAGACGGATGCTGTCAAGGCACCGGTGCCAGTCTTTAGGGCGCTGTCCTGCGGGGCGGGTTGTGATTGATGCAGCGCCTTGACCATATCTTGCGCGCTTAACTGCGCGGTCATGGCATTTGATCCGGAGGCAGGAATTGCCGTGGCTGTCAGCAACGTTCCCGCAGGGTTTGCCTGACCTAATTGTGAAAGCGCTGGCGTAAGTTTGTCGTCATCGGAAACACGTGTTGCGGGCAGGGGTATGTCTGTGGCGGCCGCATTTCTTTGGTCCTCTGCCCCTCCCTTGCCGATGACTGTGGTGGGCGGTGTTGCGGCGTTCACAACAAAGATGGCTTGATCTTGTTGGGTGTCCAACAAGGACGCGGACATTGTTGCGTCCTGTTCCTCAGAGGGAAGCGTGTCTCGAGCGTTTGGAGCGTCTGGATCGGTCGATGAATCATCCGATGGCGCAAGGGCGACCTTGTCTTGTGCCGAATCATCCGCGGCTTCAGGAACACCGGGCTGATGCGCCGGATCGTTCAGGTGAGGTGGGGCATCGGAATCTGGAGGGGCGGCCAGTTTCTTTTCAAGAACACCCTTTTCCGGATTTTCGTTCAAAGCGTCGGGTTTACCGGCCTTGGCCGGTTCGTGCCGCTCGTTTGTATCGTTTCTGCGGGCTGTCCGGCTGGCGTGTTGGTCATTCTGACGTGCCATAGTTTCGGCGAAACTGCTCAGTTTCGATGTGCCTATCCCCGGTTTTGTTGTGTTTGCCGATGGCATATTTGCTTTGACAGGCGCGGGGCCGATCAGGGCAAGAAAACTTTCTGTGGCGGAAATTGCGGGCATAAGGCTGACTTTCTGTCGCTGATTTCTCTGAATATGCAGAAGATTGGTTACTGATCCTTTACTGGTTTGTGGCTAATTCATGAGAAATGAAGCCAAACCGGAGAGACGCATGGACATTTCAGGGCTTTCGCGAACACCGATACAGCACGGCAACAAACAAGATCCCGCCGATGCGGCGCTGCACAGCGTTGCGCGTGAACTTGAAGCCAGTTTTCTGAACGAAATGTTGAAACACGCGGGCCTTGGTGCGGCACGTGATAGTTTCGGTGGTGGTATCGGCGAAGAGCAATTTTCCGGTTTCATGACGCGTATACAGGCCGAGAAGCTTGCCGATGCTGGCGGAATTGGATTGGCTCAACATATCTTTGAATCCCTGAAGGAGAGACAGAATGGACAATGAGAGCAGTGTCGCAGAGCGGATCGAATCCCTTTTGGATCAGGAAGAGGGCGCATTGAAGCAGATTGATTTTGACAAGATGATCGATCTTTCGGCCCAAAAAGAAGCCATGCTGGAGGAGCTTCAGACCGTCGGCATGACGCTGGACCCCGTGACGGTGCTGCGTCTGCGAAACAAGGCACACAGCAATCAGGGTTTACATGCGGCTACTATCGGTGGCCTCAAATCTGCAATTGATCGCTTGAAGGCGGGGCTTCGCGCCAGTCAGCACCTTGATACCTATACGGCCTCGGGCCGACTTCGTGATCTTGCGGAGCCCAAATCAACTCTCGAGAAGAAAGCATAGAGCCCGCGATTGAAACGCGATCATCGTCCGAAACCGATTTTTGGCGATTTATATAATATTCTTCCTTGCGGTCCTGTTGTGTCTGACCGGATCGCGGGGGCAGACGAAATTATTCAATTCTGATTTCGCGAAAACCTTCAGACGACGCCCGTGATAACCCCCGCCCGTGATGCCCGCCCGTGGGTGCGACCCGGCGCACAGACGATCTCCGCCATCATGCTCGGACGCTTTGCTGGTGCAAGTACCCGCTCCCGCGTCTTTGGTTTGCCGGCAATGGCCGAAGGACTGCGCTGGGCGATCAAGATCCATTTTATACTGCTGAAGCGAGACCCATGATCCGAAACTAAGGGGTTTGGGCCTTTTGGGACGGGGCATTCGATAAGCGAAAGCGAATCAGGAGGTTTCTCTTAAAATTGAACACGTATCTCATTTGTGACTTAGCAAACTTTTAGGGTCTTTCCCCCCATGGTGTCCAAGCGCTCCGAGGGGTGGCGTGGGGGAAAACAGCTTTTCCCACATTCGGCAAAACGCCATGAAAACCGCATTTGCGGAGAGTTCAATCCGGCGTAAAGCGCCTTCAACGAGGGACCATATTCATATGTCCAGTATTCTTACCAACACAAGCTCGATGGTTGCCCTTCAGACTTTGAAGAGCATCAACAACAATCTGAACACGGTGCAGGGTGAAATCTCCACTGGTAAATCTGTTGCCAATTCCAAAGATAACGCCGCAATCTGGTCTATCTCGAAAGTGATGGAGTCGGATGTCAAGGGCTTCAAGGGGATTTCGGAAAGCCTTGCCCTTGGAGAGAGCACCGTTGCGGTGGCGCGGAATGCGTCGGAAACAGTCACAGATCTTTTGACCCAGATGAAGGGCAAAATTGTTTCCGCACAGGAAGACAACGTTGATCGTGAAAAAATTCAGGCCGACATTGGTGCGCTGCGCGACCAGATCACATCGGTGATCGGTGCGGCACAGTTCAATGGTAAAAACCTCGTCAATAATTTCGAGCAGGTGAATGTTCTGTCATCGCTTGATCGTGATTCGTCAGGCAATGTAAACTCTGCCTCGATCAGTTTTACTGGCAATGATCTCACATCCGAGGCTGGAACGGTTGAAACCGGATCTGCGATCAACCGGATCGGTACAATCGACGACGCTGGTGCTTATTCGGTTGGCGCTGGTGCGACACTCTCAGACGCTGGCAATGATGCGACCATCACATTGGCAACAAGCCTTGGTGCCGCGGATACCCTGACGTTGAATTTCGGTGATCAGGAATTCAATTATACGAATGACACCGGTGCGGTCGTCACGGTCACCGATCTTGCTTCTATCGTGGCTGCGGGTATTTCGAACCTTGGTGTAGAAGGTGTTACAACCTCCAGTTCCTTGGGGGTTGTTACGGTAACATCGACAAATGCCTTTGATACGATCGATATGGACGGTACGTCCGGTTCGACCACGGTCGTTGTCGACCCTGATGCTGGTGGTGCAACTGCGGCGCTTGCTGCGGGTGCAACCGGTACACTTGTGGCGCGTGCCGAAACGGTCTCGTTGGGTGGTGCAGGTAACACCGGTGGTGTTGTCAGTGAAGGCGATGGTTTCCGTATTTCGTTGGGTAATAGTGCGTTTAGCTATACCGCCAAGGATGGCGATACACTGAACGACGTGGCAACCGGCCTGAAGCGTGTGATCGATGGAGGCAATGTTGACGGCGTATCGGTTCAGATCAACTTGTCTGATGATCCGGTCGCATCGCCGCCCACACTGCAATTCGATAATGACAGCGGTACAAACATTGCTTTGTCTGTTGATGACGGTTCGGGTGGTGTTTCATCGGGCGGTCTTGTTGGACTTGATGGCATTGACGTGTCCACCCAAGAGGGTGCCGAAGCCGCCCTGTCTAACATCGAAAGCCTGATCGGCACAGCCATTGATGCGGCTGCTGCGTTCGGTTCGATCGAGGGACGGCTGGAAACCCAAGCCGACTTCGTGAGTAAGCTGAGCGATAACCTCAAGACTGGAATCGGCTCCATGGTTGATGCGAATATGGAAGAGGCTTCTGCCAAATTGCAGGCGCTTCAGGTTCAGCAACAGTTGGGTGTGCAGTCGCTCTCGATTGCAAATCAGGCTCCACAGAGCCTCCTGTCGCTCTTCCGATAAGTTGATAACCCCGGAGCGCACAAAATGGCGCTTCGGGTTCTATCAGAGACTGATTTTTACCCTTCCGAGAAGGACTTACCGTGAACGCACAACTCATGGCCAAAACGGCCTATGGCAGCGCGGCTACCCCCGTTCGAACAGATCGCGGCACAGAATACGCGCTGTTTACCCGCATAACGCATCGCATGCGAAACGCCGCCCTGAAGGGGCCGTCAGGTTTCGTTGAACTTTCGGCGGCACTTTATGAAAACCGTCAACTATGGACAACGCTGGCAGCGGATGTTGCCGGCGCCGACAATGCCCTTCCTGCCGGGCTGCGCGGGCAGATCTTCTATCTGTGCGAGTTCACCACACTTCATACGCGGAAGGTGTTGAAAAAAAAGGCAAATGTTTTGCCGTTAATCGAGATCAACATAATGATGATGCGTGGGCTTGGCATTGAAAGGATCGAAAAATGAGCGGGTTGGTATTAAAGCTGGGTCCTAAAGAACGGATTTTGATTAACGGTGCCGTTATCGAAAACGGTGACAAAAGGGGCCGGATCAGTATCGTAACCCCAAACGCCAATATCCTTCGGTTGCGTGACGCGATCCATCCCGAAGATGCAAACACGCCCGTGCGTCGTGTGTGCTATATCGTTCAGCTTGTTCTGTCGGGTGACAAAACGGCCGAGGATGCAAAGGTGCAGCTTTTGCGCGGTATCGAGCAGCTGAGCCAGATACTTGTGGATGACGATAGCCGGTTGCTTCTGGTGCAGGCCGGGCAGGCGGTACTGGATGACTTGCACTATCTTGCCCTGAAAAACCTGCGCAGTTTGCTGCCCCGCGAGGACCGGCTTCTGGCCGTCTACGCGTCATGAGTTTTCAGCCGGTTGTGCCGTTTGGCGGTTTGTCCGGCTGGCAGTTTCTGAACCGGACACTTTCGGTTCAGAAAGAGGCTTTCAACGCTGCGCCGATAACGGCGCGTGAAACGAAGTATTTCGAAGAAAACATTGGTAAGATTTCCACAGCCGAACAACTGGTCGAGGACCGGACATTGCGCAAAGTGGCGCTAGGTGCGTTCGGGTTGGATGACGATATCAACAATAACTATTTCATCAAGCGTGTCCTTTCCGACGGAACGATTGATCCCGGTTCTTTGGCGAACAAGATGGCGGATAAACGCTATCTGGAGTTTTCTAAAGCATTCGGATTTGGCGACAGCGCCATACCCTCGACATTCCAATCGGATTTCGGGGCCAAAATTACGCAGGCCTATCAGGATCGTCAGTTTGAAATCGCTGTTGGGGCGCAAGATGACAACATGCGCCTGGCCTTCAACCTTGATCGCGATCTGGTAGAGATCGCTGCCAGCAGCAGCTCCGAGACGACCAAATGGTACACAATCATGGGAAATCCACCGCTTCGTGAAGTGTTCGAGACGGCCTTCGGTTTACCGCCAAGCTTTGTCGCGCTTGATCTTGATGTTCAGTTGGGCGTTTTTGAGGATCGTCTGGAGCGGGCGCTGGGTAGCTCTGACATCAGCCAGTTTACCGACCCCGAGAAGATGGAAGAGATGGTCAGTATGTTTCTGGTGCGTGCCGAACTGAACTCGGGGCCGAGTGCGTCTACTCCGGGCAGTATGGCGCTGACGCTTTTGACGCAATCAAATAACAGACCCTCATTGTTGCAAACCTTTCGCGGTTTCTAAGTTAGAGGCTGGCGCAAAACATCTATTTCGCGCTTTTGTTATCTTTGATTTTGTGCCCCAAGTGCTGGCATGCGCAAGCAGGTTGCAAGCCTGTCAAACGCCTTTGCCGGGCCAAGTTTTGCATCTTCGCTGAGGAACTTGTCCAAGGCGGGCCAAACCTGAATGGCGGCGTCGATGTCCGGGTCCGACCCGGAGGCATACAGACCCGACTGAATCATAAGCTCTGCCCGATCATAAGCGCCAAGTCGTTTTCTGGCGACAGAAATCAATCCGTTTTCCCCTGAGTTCGCCGCGTCGGGAAGACTGCGTGAAACCGAGCGTAACAGGTCGATGGCCGGATATCGCCCGCGCTCTGCTATTTGGCGATCCAGCACGATGTGTCCGTCCAGAACCCCGCGAAGGATGTCGGCAATGGGTTCCTCCATGTCCGATCCTGCCACAAGAACGGTAAAAATTGCTGTGATATCGCCCGCAGATCCCGACACGCCAGGTCCGGCACGCTCTGCCAGAGCCATGATCATGTGCGCGGTCGAGGGGGGATAGCCGCGCAGGCTTGCGCTCTCGCCCACAGAAAGCGCGATTTCGCGATGGGCTTCGGCAAAACGGGTAACGGAATCTGCCAAAAAGAGCACGTGCTGCCCGGCGTCCCTGAAGTGTTCGGCAACAGTCATAGCCGACCAAAGGGCGCGTCGTCTCGCAACAGGAGACATATCCGAGGTCGCCACGACAAGAACTGTCTTTTTCATCCGCTCCGGGCCGAGGACTTTTTCAACGAAATGCCGCAGTTCCCGCCCGCGTTCCCCGACAAGCGCAATAACAACGACATCCGCCTCGATCCCGCCGGCAAAACGGCCAAGAAGCATTGATTTCCCGACGCCGGAGCCAGCAAAAAGCCCCAATCTTTGCCCCCGCACAATGGGCAGCAAGGTGTCAAATGCGGCAAGCCCCGTGGCAAGCCGCTTACCAAATGCTTTGCGATGAATGGCTGGCGGGGGGGCGCCGCGCAACGGGCGCTCGACCGGGCCGCGGCGCAAAGCTGCACCATCCAGCGGGGTGCCATCGCCATCAATGATGCGGCCAATCCAACTGTCGTCGGGGGCAATACGTGCGGCCCCCAACATCTGAACCGGGTCTCCTATCCTGACGCCGTCGTTTGCGGCATCGGGTAAGACAGTTAGCGTTGATTGGTCCAGATCGACGACTTCGCCGCCGGTATTCATGGACATCAAATGCACCTGATCCCCCACGGCGGCGCGCCCCGAAAGGCCGGCAACCTGCAAGCAGCCGCCCTTTGCACCAATGACCCGCCCCATCTGGTGGGTCAGGGGGATTTTTCCAATTCGGGCACAAAGGTCTTCGATATTTTTAGCGGTCATTCCGGCCACTCCTGTCTGACATTACTCTTTGTAAAGGAATCAGGGTTAAGGCTTGATTGAAGCATGGTGGAGAAGCCCCAATGTTCGATAGATTAGATATATTCCAACTCTCTGGTGGTATGGCGCGACATGCGTCTATCCAGCAAAATGTAATTGCGCGTAATATCGCAAATGCCGACACACCAGGTTATAAAGCCCGCGATGTCGCGCCTTTTGCGACGACAATTACAAATCCCCTCCTGACGGGAAGTTTCGCACAACGCGGTTCTCGGGTGGGCCATTTTAGGGATGCCGGACAGGCAAGTAACCCGCAATCTGCGGTGGCCATTGGTAAGGGCAGCGCCTCGCCGAATGGCAACTCGGTCTCGCTTGAGACAGAAATGGTGAAGTCTGCGCAGGTGCGCAATGACCACCAAATGGCAATCAGCGTTTACAAATCCACGATGCAGATTCTGCGCACAAGTCTTGGTCGCCGGTAAGGAAGCCCCGTTATGAACGATTTAACACAATCCCTCAATATTTCGGCCAGCGGAATGCGGTCGCAATCAACTCGCCTGCGTTACGTCTCGGAGAATATTTCGAATGTCGATACGCCGGGGTTCCGGCGCAAAATGACCGCGTTCGAGCCGCAGCAGGTCGAGGGCAGATTTACAGGTGGCGTTCAAACCACCCCTGCCCGGCTTGATCAATCCCAGTTGCCACAAGTTTTTGATCCCAGCCATCCGCTTGCCGATGAAAAGGGCAATTATGCGGGATCCAACGTCAACATGCTTGTCGAACTCTCGGACGCGAAACAGGCGCAGCGGAGTTACGAGGCGAACCTCAAGATGTTCGATCAGGCACGACAAATGTCGTCCAGTCTGCTCGAATTACTCAGAAGATAAAGGAAAACCAGAATGGAAACCCGCTCTTCCCTTGCCGCACAGCTTTACCAAAGTGCAAAGCCCGCGACCAAGGCAACCCCGCAAGACCTGTCACCTGATCAGGATTTTGCAAAAATCGCACAAGATTTCGCGACCATTCTCCAGAATGGAGAACAAACAGCGAAGGATGCCATGATTGGCAAAGCCGATCCGCAATCCCTTGTGCAAGCTCTGGCGCAAACGCAGCTGGCTGTGGAAACTGCAGTCACTGTGCGCGACAAGATTGTTGAAGCGTATCAGGAAATTCTGCGAATGCCGGTTTAGGGCATGCAGGATATCGTCTTCTACGACACGCTCCGTCAGGGGCTTTGGATCGCTGTCATGATATCGGTCCCTATGCTTACGGCGGCGCTTGTCATGGGTATAGCGGTCGGCCTTTTTCAGGCGCTGACATCGGTGCAGGAAATGACTCTGACGTTTGTTCCCAAACTGGCGGCGATGCTGGTCACCTTTTGGGTGTCGATGGGCTTTATGACAGAGACCCTGACCGGATTTTTCACCGAACGATTGATTCCACTGATTGCAGGAAGTTAAACAATGAGTACCGGATACGTCACATTGCCGCGCCAGATGGGCCTGTTTCAGGAAATGCAGAGCGTTGCAAATAATATTGCAAACATGTCGACGACAGGGTTTCGCAAAGAGGGAATGATATTTTCCGAGTTTGTGCGCACCACCGAGAGCGATGCAGGGTCTGTTTCAATGGGAACAGCGCGGATCCGAAACACACAGTTGCAACAGGGGCCTTTGACGCAGACGGGCGGGACCTTTGATTTTGCCATCGAAGGCGACGGGTTTTTTCTTGTGGAGACACCGAATGGCGAACGGATTACCCGGGCGGGTATTTTTACCCCTAATGAGGGTGGCGAATTGGTCACTCCGGATGGCCATCGGTTGCTTGATGCTGGCGGAACTCCGATTTTTATACCCTCCGAAGTCAACTCGGTCGCTCTTGCATCTGACGGAACCCTGAGTGCAGATGGTCGCCCTTTGGCCCAGATCGGCCTGCACCAGCCCATCGATCCAACAACGCTTGTCCGTGAGGCGGGGGTTTTGTTCGATGCAGCCAGCGGCTTTGAACCGGCGGAAGGTGCGCGTCTGATGCAAGGATTTGTCGAGGGGTCGAACGTGAATCCCATTCTTGAAATTGCGCGGATGATCGAAGTTCAGCGCAGCTATGAGTTGGGAAAATCCTTCCGCGACAAGGAAGGCGAACGCATAACAAGTCTTATCAAGACATTAGGTCGATGAACCAGAACGGAGAACTCGAATGCAGGCTCTTAAAATAGCAGCGACGGGAATGCAGGCGCAACAGATGCGCGTTGATGTGATCTCGAACAACCTCGCGAACATGAGCACGACGGGCTACAATGCACGCCGTGCGGAGTTCGCCGATTTGCACTATCAACAATTGGCACGTCCAGGAACGGTAAATGCCGCCGATGGAACGATGCTCCCGACAGGTGTCCAGATTGGCCTTGGCGTGCGCCCTTCCTCGGTAACGGTTCAACTGGCCCAAGGCAGCCTTTCGTCAACCGGTGGTGATCTTGATCTGGCGATCGAGGGTGAGGGATATCTTGAAATCACGCTACCGTCGGGGGCTGCGGCCTATACACGAGACGGTGCGCTTCAACGCTCGGCAGACGGGCTTATTGTGACCTCTGACGGCCATGCGGTCGCTCCGGGAATTACGATTCCCGATGACGCAAGAAGCATCTCGATCAATGCCGAAGGCGAAGTTTATGCATACTTTGTTGGAGAAATCGACCCTCAGGTCCTTGGGCAATTCACACTGGCGGACTTTTCAAATGCCAAGGGTCTTGAGGCGCTTGGTGGAAACCTTTTTGTCGAAACCGGAGCCTCCGGCCCGGCAATCGTAAGCACACCCGGCCTGGATGGCTTGGGAACAGTGCGGCAAGGATATCTTGAGGAAAGCTCGGTCGAAGCTGTGCGGGAAATCACCGAGCTGATCGAGGCCCAGCGTGGCTATGAGTTGAATGCCAAAGTTATTACCGCCGCAGATCAGATGCTTAGCGCCACGACGCAGGTCCGTTGATGCCGCTTAGGGTCATCGTTCTAGCCATGTTTGGCCTGAGCCCGACGTTGGCTTTGGGTGAGACCCTTGTCGCCACACATACGATCCGTGCCCAGACGATACTTGCACCCTCTGACGTAACTATTGTCAACGACACCGTGCCGGGTGCTTTTACCCATCCGCTGGATGTTGTGGGGCTGGAGGCGCGCGTGGTTCTATACACCGGACGACCTATCAGGCCCGGCGATGTCGGGCCGGCGGCCATCATTGATCGCAACCAGATCGTAACACTCTTGTTTTCGAGAAACGGGTTGAAGATCGCGACCGAGGCGCGTGCCCTGGGACGGGCAGGGGTCGGCGACCGTGTCCGCGTCATGAACCTTGCATCCCGTTCAACGATCACCGGTACAGTTGACCGCCATGGTCGTGTTCTTGTCGGTCCGTCGAGTGCGTTGCTCGAAGATATGGAGAGAAATTGATGCTCAGGTTCATAGCCATAATTATTGTGATCGGTTCTGTCGCTGGGTGTTCCCGATTGGGACAGGTGGGAAAACGTCCAGAATTTACCGCTATTTCAGGCACCTATGAACATCATGCGATGTCTGTTGTTCCCCTGCCCGAAATCTCTCAAAACACCCGGCGTAGCAATGCATCATCGCTTTGGAGCCGGGATCGGAAATCTTTATTAGGCGACCGACGGGCAGGTACACAGGGTGATATTTTGACGATTGTCATCGAGATTGATGAAAAAGCCGAGATATCCAACAGCACCCAGCGCTCGCGCGACGGCTCTGAAGAGATGGGCGTGCCGTCCTTTTTTGGTATTCCCCAGCGGATCAACGAGAGGCTTCCTGCGGGCGCCACGATGGCCGATGCAGTATCGACCAACTCGAAAAGTTCAAGTTCCGGCGACGGCTCGGTCTCGCGAAACGAAAAATTAACATTGCGCGTGGCTGCCACCGTTGTGGAGGTTTTGGCGAATGGCGTCCTACGGGTGCAGGGCTCACAAGAGGTCCGTGTTAACTTCGAAATCCGCGAACTGCTGGTCTCTGGCTTCGTGCGCCCCGCTGATGTGTCACGCCAGAATGAAATTACTTACGATAAAATCGCGTCAGCCCGGATTTCGTATGGTGGACGCGGTCAGATAACGGATGTGCAGCAGCCCAGAATCGGTCAGCAAATAGCAGATATAATCCTTCCGTTTTAGGAGAAATAAACAATGAAGTTGCTTTTGCCTGTCTTGTTGGCTGTCTTGGGCTTGGGTGCTGGTGCCGGAGGTGGAATGTTTCTCAAGCCGCCACCCGAGCCACATGCGGATGCGTCCCCCTGCGGAGACATTTCAGAAAACACTTCTTCTGTGGCATATGAATCATCAGAACTCAAAGAAGATATACCGTCTGAGAGAGAATATGTTAAGCTTAACAATCAATTTATTGTTCCAATTATAGCAGAAGGAAAAGTTATTGCTTTGGTGGTTTTATCACTAAGTATAGAAGTTCTGCCTACGACTCGAGAGGAAGTATATGCTCGCGAACCAAAACTCCGCGACGCTTTTCTCCAAGTATTATTTGATCACGCAAATTCAGGCGGCTTTACTGGAAATTTCACATCCGGTTTAAATATGAGAAACCTTCGTGAGGGTCTCGTCGAAGTCGCGCAAAAAAATCTGGGCAGTCGGGCGACCGATGTCTTGGTGACAGATATCACTCGGCAAGAAACCTAGTTGTTCAGTCCCGGCATCTGGTGGATCGGATTTAAGATGAATCGATCTGGCTCAGAAGTCCAGATTTTGCAGATGTATTCGTAAGGGGTCAGGCCGTTGAGTGTCTTGAGGCGGCGTG
>JBLIFE010000024.1:0-13252 GCA_047633515.1 Paracoccaceae bacterium
GAAACACAGCATGTCTTTCTGGCGGGCAATAATCTGCCAGAACGGCTGTGCGACGGGTTTCATGTGGCCGAGCTTGGCTTTGGTACTGGTCTGAACCTTTTGGCACTGCTTGCACTTTGGCGCGAGACGGGCATCAAGGGGCGGCTGCATTACACCGGGTTCGAGGCGTTTCCGATGCAAAAATCCGAGGCGGAACGCGCACTTGCGCCGTTTTTTCCCGAACTGGGCGCGTTGGTAACCCAAGCGTGGAACCCGCAGGGGATGACAATCGATACGCCCGACCTTTATGCCCAAGTCATCATCGGCGACGCGCGCCAGACTCTGCCCACATGGCACGGAGCAGCGGATGCTTGGTTTCTTGATGGCTTTTCCCCCGCCAAGAATCCCGAGTTATGGGAACCCACGTTGCTGAACGCCGTTGCAGCCCACACCGCAAAAGCAGGTAGTTTCGCGACATATTCGGCCGCCGGTGCCGTGCGCCGCGCTCTGTCCGAAGCAGGGTTTCACGTCGAACGTCGCGTCGGATACGGCCGCAAACGGCACATGAGCATCGGAACCCTGTCCAGATGACCGAACAGAACACGCGGCTTGGCATCACCTTGATGGTCATAACGACCTTCATCTTTGCGGTTCAGGACGTAATCTCGAGACACCTTGCGACCGAGTACAACGTGTTCATGGTCGTGATGATCCGCTATTGGTTTTTTGCGGTTTTTGCGATGGCGATGGCCGCGCGAATGGGCGGTGGCCTGCGCAAGGTCGCCACAGCGCATTTTCCGGTTATTCAAGCCTTTCGCGGCCTGCTGCTTGCGGCCGAGATATGCGTCATGGTCGCCGGTTTCGTGCTTTTGGGGCTTGTCGAGAGCCACGCGATATTTGCCGCCTACCCGCTTTTGATTGCGGCCTTGTCCGGGCCAGTGCTGGGCGAGACCGTAGGCTGGCGACGCTGGGTTGCGATCGGGGTGGGGTTTGTCGGCATCCTGATTATCCTGCAACCCGGTTTTGCGGTTTTTGCGCCCGCCGCGATCATCCCGCTTATTGCGGCAACGATGTTCGCGCTTTACGGGCTTTTAACCCGATATGTTGCCCGAAAGGACAGCGCCGCCACCAGCTTTTTGTGGACAGGCGTAACAGGGGCCGTCGCCATGAGCTTTGTCGGTATCTGGTTCTGGGAGCAGATGACCCCGGGGGATCAAGTCTGGATGGCAATCCTGTGTGTGACCGGCGCGGCCGGACACTGGACCCTGATCCGCACCTACGAGGTCGCCGAAGCAAGCGCGGTACAGCCTTTTGCCTATCTGCAACTGGTGTTCGCCGCGACCTTCGGCGTTGCGATATTCGGAGAGGTGATCCGCCTGAACGTGATTATCGGCGCGGCAATTGTTGTCTCTGCAGGGCTGTTCACATTGTGGCGCGAACGGCAGCGGCGGCTCAAGACGCGGTGACGACCCGCGCTATGGCACGGGCCGCGCGGACAACATTGTCCGGCGTGATCCCCGCCAGATTGATCCGGCTGTCACCGATCATGTAAAGGCCATGATCCTCGCGCAGGCGGCGCACCTGTTCGGGCGATGCACCCAAAAGGGAGAACATCCCATGCTGTTGACCAAGCGCGGCAAACCGGTTGCTGCCGGTTTCGTGATGCAACGCTGCAACAAACGTAGCACGGTTCGCGTTGATCCGCGTGCGCATCCCGTCAAGTTCGGCGTGCCACACCGTGCGCAGCACACGATCACGCAGAATGGTGGTTACAACTCGCGCCCCGTGATCAGGCGGAAACGCATAACTCAACCGGTTCAGCCACGCCAACGTCCCGTCAGTCACACGGCACTGGTCCGCCGTGGCACAAACCGCCAGCAAAAGCCCCACCCGCTCGCGGTACAGCCCAAAAGTTTTTGACCCTGAAATAGCAATCAGCGTCTCCGGCAAAAGCCGCACAAGCGCACGCAGGCCGGCCACATCCTCTTCGACCCCTGCCCCGAATCCCTGATAGGCCAAATCGATCATCGGCACCGCGCCCGTGTGCGCAAACAGGGCCGCGATCGCCTGCCAATCCTCAAATGCCAGATCGACACCGGTTGGATTATGGCAACAGCCATGCAACAGCACAACATCCCCGCCAGACACCTGAGCAAGATCCGCCATCATCCCCGCACGGTCCAAAGTACCAGCCTCGGCATCAAAATACCGGTAGGTTTTATAGGGCATACCCATCGCATCAAGTATCGCCGGATGATTCGGCCACGTCGGCTCCGAGAGCCAGACAGTCGCATCAGGATTTGCCCGTCGGATCAGCTCGAATCCTTGCCGCACGGCCCCCGTGCCGCCTGTCGTCGCCAGCGACGCCACACGGTCTGCCGCCACCACATCGCCCAGAACAAGCGCGCCAAGGGCTTCGCGAAACGCACGATCACCACTCAAGGCCACATAGGATTTTGTCGTCTGTTCGGCCAGAATACGTGCTTCGGCGGTGGTAACCGCCTGCATCACCGGCGTCTGCCCGTCTGCAGTTTTGTAAACACCGACGCCAAGATCGATCTTGTCACTGCGCGGGTCGCCAGCGAACATACCCATCAATCGAATGATCTTGTCAGGCTCCAACAGATCCAGCGCCGACAGCAAGCTGCTCATCCCGTGGCGATCCTGAGGTCATCGAACTGCCCCCATTCAGACCACGAACCGTCATAAAGCGCGTGTCTGGTATGGCCCAAACGCTCAAGCGCAAGGCTGATTATGGCCGCTGTGACGCCCGACCCACAGGTCGTGATCACCGGTCTGGACAGATCAACTCCGCCCGCCTCAAGAGCTGCGCGCAATTCGGCAAGCGGCTTCATTGTGCCATCCGCCTGCAAAAGCTCTCCGAAGGGCACATTGAGCGAATTGGGGATACGGCCTGAACGCAGCCCGGCGCGTGGCTCCGGCACTTCGCCTCTGAAACGGGGGGCGGCACGGGCATCGACAATCTGCCAGTCACCGATCTTGGAGGCGCTGGCCACTTGTGTGACGTCTTTGACAAGATGCGCCTGCCGTTGCACCGTGATGTGGCGGTCACGGATCATCGGCGGCATATCCTCGACCGGGTGGCCCTCGGCCTGCCATTTGGGAAAGCCACCATCCAGCACGGCAACATCCGTTTTGCCCATCAACCGGAACAACCACCAGACACGCGCCGCCGAGAACAGCCCCGCACCGTCATAAACCACAACCTGATGACCGTCACCGATACCAAGCTTGCGCATGCGGCTGATGAATTTCTCGGGTGGCGGGGCCATATGGGGCAGATCGGACCGGCTCTCGCACACATCGTCAATATCAAACCGGCGTGCACCCGGGATATGGGCTGCGTCGAACTCTGCCTTCGGGTCGCGCAGCATCGCAGCCATGTAATAAGACGCATCCAGAACCCTAAGGTCGGGATCGTTGAGATGCGCCGCAAGCCAGCCTGTTGAAACGAGTGTCGTGGGGTCATCAATCATCGCGGGCACCAAAGTCATGTCAATTGGAATTCAGGTTTAGGGTGCCGCGCCGCGCCTGACAAGACTGACAAAGCCAGAACCCGTCCGCACTCCTGCTATTCGCCGTGCCGCAGCAGACGCGCCTTTTGCCGACCCCAGTCGCGAGCAGCCTCGGTAGCGCGCTTGTCGTGGTTCTGCTTGCCCTTGGCGATGCCAATCTTCATCTTCACCTTGCCGCGGTGATTGAAGTACATCACCAAAGGGATAAGCGTCATGCCCTTGCGCTGCGTGGCGACCCACATATGGGCCAATTCCTTGGATTTCACCATAAGTTTTCGGCGCCGACGCTCTTCGTGGCTGAACATGGCGCGATTGTAGGGCGCGATATAGCTGTTGACCAACCACAGCTCGTTATTTTCGACAGCGGCGTAACTTTCGGTGATCTGGGTCGTGTTTTCACGTAAGGATTTGACCTCGGATCCCATCAGGACCATGCCGCATTCCACGTCTTCCTCGATCGCGTAATCATACCGCGCGCGCCGGTTCTCGGCGATGACTTTGTAGTTCGGATCAGATTTTGCTTGTGCCATGTCTATCGGATATAAGCTCTATGCGGTCAAAGACCAATAGGCGCCATCGAAATCGCGCCTTTGCTTCTTTGAGGTAGGAACAAGATCAGTCAATCAATCCGGCAAAACGCATACCGGCCCGAACTTGTGCCTTGGCACTATCGGTCAATGGCAACAGCGGCGAGCGAACATCGGAGCTGCACTTACCCAAAAGCGACAGCGCATATTTCGCCGCCACAAGCCCCGGCTCGATGAAAATCGCCTCATGCAGCGGCATCAGACGGTCCTGATAATCAAGCGCCTTTGCAAAATCCCCCGCCAGCGTTGCGGCCTGAAATTCGGCACACAAGCGAGGTGCGACGTTGGCCGTCACACTGATCGCGCCAACACCGCCGTGGGCGTTAAACCCAAGTGCGGTCGCGTCCTCGCCCGAAAGCTGAACGAAATCCTTGCCACAACTGGCCCGCTGCTGGCTGACACGGGCTATATCGCCAGTGGCGTCCTTGACCCCGATGATACGCGGAAGCTCGGCCAGAATGCCCATCGTTTCGGGCGACATGTCGACAACCGAGCGACCCGGAATGTTGTAAATTATGATCGGCAGCTCGCAACAATCGTGCAACGTCCGATAATGCGCAACCAAACCGGCCTGTGTCGGCTTGTTGTAATAAGGCGTCACGACAAGACCCGCATCGGCACCGACACTTTGGGCATGCTGCAAAAACCGCACGGCCTCTGAGGTGTTGTTGGACCCGGCACCGGCAATGACCGGCACACGGCCTGCGGCAATCTTTACAGTGGCGGCCACGACAGCTTCGTGTTCGGCATGACTCAGGGTGGGACTTTCACCGGTCGTGCCAACAGGGGCCAGCCCGTAGCTTCCTTCGGCGATATGCCACTCGATCAATGCCTCAAGTGTTTCAAGGTCTGGTGCATCGCCTTTAAACGGCGTTACCAGGGCTGGAATGGACCCTTTGAACATGGCGTTGCACTCCTTTTTTGTGTGCGGACTTTGACGGCGGCCAACGCGACCCGGTCATTTTCAAGACGTCGCAGACCCTAATACCGGATTGATCCGGTGGGAAGGGGCTGCGCACATGTCCCAGATGTGATTTGTGCGCAATCTGCAGTGCGGTAGTGTCCGCGGCAACACAAAAGATGATAATGGATGGAAGCCCGAAGATGCGAAACATATGCCTTTATCTGATTTGCCTGTCCGGCGTTCTTTGGTCTGGTCTTGCGCTTGCACAAGACAGCACCGAGCGCGCCCGCGCCGTCCAACAGATGATGCGCGCCGTTCAATCCGCAGACTGGGCACAGGCCCAAAGCGCCGCCACACAGGCCGGACCTGTTGCCAGCGACATTCTGGAGTGGCACCGCCTGCGGGCTGCATCGGTGCCAGAGTTGGACAACGGCCAACCGGCCCGCAGTTTTGCAAAATATCGCGATTTTCTGACGCGCAACGATGACTGGCCGGGCCTTCCGTTTTTGAAAATGCGCGGCGAAGGTGCCATTACGGCACAAACCGCATCCGATGACGTGCTGGCCTATTTTGGCACTGGTATCCCCCAAACCGCTAACGGTTTTCTTCGGTTGATCGAGGCGTACCGCGCGACCGCACTTTCGAGCGAGGCAGAAACATTGAGCCTTTTGGGCTGGCGCAGCTACGATCTGTCCGATGAGGTAGAAACCGCGCTGCTGGCTCTTTATCCCGATGTTCTGGCCCCGCATCATCAGGCGCGGTTGGATGATCTTTTGTGGCGCGACCGGACCGAGGCCGCCCAAAGGATGCTGCCATTGGTTTCCGAAGGGCAGCGTGTGCTGGCCCTTGCACGCATCGGGTTGAAACAACAGGTGCCCGGCGTCGATGCCCTGATCGAAGCCGTACCGGCCGATCTGCAATCTGACGCGGGCCTCGCTTATGACCGGTTTATCTGGCGCACCAGCAAGGGACGCACAGACGATGCAATCGGGCTTTTGCGCGAACGCAGCAGCGGGCCAGACGCGCTTGGCCGTCCCGCCGAATGGTCGAACTGGCGTCGGATCTATGCCCGCAAACTGATGCGCGACGGGGCGTTTACCCAGGCCTATGGCATCGCCTCGGCGCATTTTTTGCTAGAGGGTGCCGCCTATGCCGACCTTGAATGGCTGTCGGGCTTTATCGCATTGCGGTTTCTGGCCGATCCGGAGTTGGCGCTGCTGCACTTCGATCACTTCCGGCAGGCCGTGGGCACGCCGATCAGTCTGGGCCGGGCCGGATATTGGCAAGGGCGCGCCCACGCGGCTCTCGGAAACACCGACGCCGCAAACGCCGCCTACAGATTCGGTGCGCAATACCAGAGCAGTTACTACGGATTGCTGTCAGCCGAGGCGATAGGTCTGCCGCTTGACCCTGTATTCGCGCCGCAAAACGAGGCCTTTCCCGCGCTCTCGACGGCTCCTTTCGCAAGCTCGCAGGTGTTGGCCGCAGCCCTGATCCTCTATGAGGCCGGCAGCACCGATTTGGCCGAACGGTTTCTGACGCATCTCACGGAAACCCAAGACCGCACCGGTGCCGGACAACTGGCCGCGCTGGCGCTGGCGCTTGACGAGCCGCACATCGCGCTGATGATCGCCAAACGGGCGGCCGATACCGGAATTGTCCTGCCCGACGCCTATTACCCGCTTTACGACCGCGCCGCTGTCGATCTGCCCGTGACACAAGAGCTCGCACTGGCGATCGCGCGCCGCGAAAGCGAATTCGACCCGACCGTAATTTCGGGCGCAGGGGCGCGCGGGTTGATGCAGGTTATGCCTGGCACGGCGCGCGAAGTGGCCTCCGAATTAGGGCTGGAGTACGATCTCGGGCGGCTGACCTCGGACCCTGATTACAACCTGAAATTGGGCGCGCAATACCTTGCGAATCTGATCGCGCGCTTTGGCTCAAGCAGTGTGCTGGTGGCAGCGGGCTATAACGCCGGCCCAAGCCGCCCGGAACGCTGGATGACCGAGCAAGGCGACCCCAGAACACCCACTGTGGACATCGTCGATTGGGTCGAGCTGATCCAGTACCGCGAAACCCGCAACTATGTGATGCGCGTGGCCGAAGCCTTGCCGATCTATGCCGCACGTCTGGGGCGGGGCGGTGGGCCGGTAAAACTGACCGACCTTCTGAAGGGACAATAACGCCGACCACTCCGGACAGGCGCGCAACACTCAGGCCTGAGCAATCATCCTCAAGGTGCGGCCCCTTGTAGAACACAAAATACCCCCACAGCATGCTGCGGGGGTATTTTTGACTTTAACAGGGCCTTGTGCCGAGATTATCCCAGACCGGACCAGAGGCGATGTTACCCTTTCGAGAACTCGGGGTAGGCTTCCATGCCCAACTCGGAAATATCGAGACCGGTAATTTCGTCTTCTTCGCTCACACGGATGCCGACTGTCACTTTGAGGATGAACCACACCACCGCTGAGGAGATGAAGACAAACAAGGCAACAATCGTGATCGAGTAAAGCTGCGTCATCAGGTTTGCGTCGCCGTTTGTAAAGACAACCGCGATCGTGCCCCAGATACCGGCAAACAGGTGCACCGGAATGGCACCTACGACGTCGTCGATCTTGAGCTTGTCAAGGAACGGAACCGCAAAGACCACGATCAAACCACCAACTGCACCGATAAGCGTTGCAACCCCGAGGGACGGCGTAAGCGGCTCGGCAGTGATCGACACCAGACCTGCAAGCGCACCGTTCAGAACCATGGTGAGGTCGACCTTCTTGTACAAAAGCTGGGTCAGGACAAGGGCTGCAATCGCGCCACCCGCAGCGGCTGTGTTGGTGTTCGCAAAGATGCGCGACACATCAGCAATATCGCCGATAGACCCCATCGCAAGCTGCGAGCCACCGTTGAAGCCGAACCAACCAAGCCACAAGATGAACGTACCAAGTGTGGCAAGAGCAAGGTTGGAACCTGGCATCGGGTTCACACGACCGTCTTTGCCGTACTTTCCGATACGTGGGCCAAGGATAAGCGCACCGGCAAGTGCCGCCCAACCACCGACAGAATGCACAACCGTAGAGCCGGCAAAGTCGAGGAAACCCATCTCATCAAGAAAGCCACCGCCCCATTTCCACGATGCCTGCAGCGGATAAATGACACCCGTCAGCACGATAACGAAGAACAGGAACGGCCACAGCTTGATCCGCTCAGCCAACGCACCCGATACGATCGACGCCGTTGCTGCACAGAACATCAGCTGGAAGAAGAAGTCTGAACCGGTAGAGGCATATTCGCCGTCGTCGGCGCTTGCGAGATCGATACCGACCGCTTCAAGAACGCCGGGGCCAAATACGCCCGACAGCACGTTTTCGACAGCCCATGATCCAAGAGGATACATCAGGTTATAGCCGAACGCCCAATAAGTAACTGTTGCGATAGAAAACAGCGCGATGTTCTTGGTCATCTGCATGGTCACGTTTTTGGACCGTACCAGACCACCTTCCAACATGGCGAAACCAGCCGCCATGAAAAATACCAGGAAACCACCGATCAGGAACAACAGCGTGTTCATGATCCAGATCATCTCGGCCGCGACCGGTGCGGCGTCTTGTGCCAGCGCCAGCGAAGGCACCGCGACCAAGGCCACTGCAAGAGCCAGAGAGCTCGTGAATTTCATCTTTTTATCCTCTTTCTCTCAAGCGCTCAAAGCGCGTCATCGTTGGTTTCACCGGTGCGAACGCGCACGGCCTGATCCACATCGAGGACGAAAATTTTTCCGTCGCCGATTTTATCGGTTTTTGCTGTTTTCTGGATCGTGTCGACAACCTGCTCGACCATGGCCGATGCCACGACGATCTCGAGTTTGACCTTCGGCACAAAGTTCACGGCATATTCGGCGCCGCGGTAGATTTCGGTGTGACCAGACTGAGATCCGAACCCTTTGATCTCTGTGACCATCATGCCGCGCACGCCGATAGACGTCAGGGCTTCCCGAACCTCCTCAAGCTTGAACGGTTTGATTGCTGCGATAATAAGTTTCACTCTTGTCCCCTTACGTTGTGCCGGAGCCTTGGTATTTGGCAGTTCTCAACCAGCACAAGCACCAAAGCGGGCGGGGTCTTCAAGAAAGTGTTAGCCAATTTATAGGGTATGCCCCACATGAATTGCCCATTTTTTACACAAAATAGACGACATGATTAAATATCAGGCAACTGACAAAAACGACTCGTATAAATCGCACGCTCTCCCCTTTTCGGACGCAACGGTCTAAGTTAGCCCAAAGCAAGCACCCAAGAGCAGGATGATCTATGGCCAAAACTGGCGGAAACCGGCCTGTTCTGAGAGCAGACAAACGTGCCGGAGTGGTAGGACCACCCAAAAAACAAGCCTCCACAAAACGCAGCCCCAGAAAAGTTTCTCGGAAAACGAAGGGGCCTGTCAGTTGGTTCAGGGCAATAATTCGGTTCGTTATGGGATTGGTCTGGAGCCTGATCTGGCGCGGCACGGTTGTCTTTGGCCTGATCATCGGAACGGCAGTCTTTTATTTTTATGCCCAATTGCCACCGATGTCAGAGTTGATTGACGGGCGCACACGCGGCTCTGTGACGTTGTTGGACCGCAACGACGACGTTTTTGCATGGCGCGGAGAGCAATTCGACAGCATCCTGTCATCGGACCAGATCTCGCCACACCTGAAAAACGCTGTGGTCGCCACCGAAGATCGCCGGTTTTTCTGGCATTTCGGCGTCAGCCCGCGCGGCGTGGCCGGAGCGGTGCGAATCAACCTGAGCGAAGGGCGCGGCCCGTTATCCGGACACGGCGGATCGACGCTGACCCAACAAACGGCAAAGTTGCTGTGTCTGGGCGTGCCATACGACCCCACAAGCGGCATGACGGAAAAACAATACGAGGATGATTGCCGCGAGACGTCGAAATGGCGCAAGATCAAGGAAGCGATCTATGCCATCGCGATGGAGGTTCGCTATACCAAGGACGAAATCCTCACAATTTACCTTAACCGCGCATATCTGGGCGCCTCTGCACGCGGTTTCGAGGCCGCCAGCCAAAGGTATTTCGGAATACCGGCGCGGGCGCTGAGCCCGGCAGAATCGGCGATGCTGGCCGGTTTGCTGGTCGCACCGACACGCTATGCCCCCACCAACAGCCTGGCGCGGGCGCAAGAGCGCGCGGCAACGGTCGTCAAACTCATGGCCGATCAAGGCTATCTGACACCGGCAGAACGTGATGAGGCCTGGGCCAACCCCGCGACCTTGTCGGATGCCGCAGAAAAGCGCGCCGGTGGTTACTTCGCCGACTGGGTGATGGAGTCCGGCCCCGGGTTTCTGACCTCGGATACGACCGAGGATGTCATTTTAAGCACTACCCTCGATCAAAGACTGCAAATTGCAGCCGAGCAGGCCTTGAAGGTCATCTTTGACACCAAAGTCCGTGCCGGATCAAAAGCCGAAGCTGCAATCGTGGTCATGTCGTCCGACGGGGCCGTGCGCGCGATGGTGGGCGGGCGCAAAATTATCGTCTCGGGGGCGTTCAACCGCGCCACGATGGCCAAGCGGCAAACCGGATCGGCGTTCAAGCCGTTTGTCTATGCCGCCGCACTCGACCTCGGGTTCACGCCCAATGCGACGGTGGTAGATGCGCCTTTGACACTGGATATTCCAGGTTCCGGCCCTTGGAGCCCGCAAAACTATGACCGGAAATTTCGCGGACGGGTGTCGCTGACGCAAGCTCTGCGTGACAGTCTGAATGTCCCCGCGGTGCTTGTCTCGGAAGAAGTCGGGCGGGACAACGTGCAAAAGATTGCGGCCGATTTCGGGATCGAAAGCGACCTTGCGGCGGGCCCTGCACTGGCTCTCGGGGCGTCTGAAAGCAGCTTGATCGAAATGACAGGGGCCTATGCCGGCATATTGAACGGCGGGCGCAGTGTTGCCCCGTATGGCCTGCGCTCGTTGCGTTTGCAGGGCGACGACACCGCCTTGATGGATCAAGAGGGCGGGTTTGGCGAACGCGTCATCAGCGAGGAAGCAGCGCAATACCTTGTCTACATGATGAGCAAGGTCATCGAAGAGGGCACAGGCCAGCGCGCCAAACTGGGCGCACGTCCCGCTGCGGGGAAAACCGGCACAACCCAAGCGGCGCGTGATGCGTGGTTCATTGGCTTCACTGCGGATTATGTCACCGGCGTCTGGATGGGATACGACGATAACACCCCGCTCAGCGGTGTGACCGGCGGCGGCCTTCCGGCAGAGATCTGGCACGAGACAATGGTGCGGGTGCACGCGGGCTTGCCGGTATCCCCCTTACCGATGAAACTGCCCCCCATTGCCTCGGGAACGCAGCCAGAGGATGCCCGCACTGGCCAGACGGGTGACCGGCGACGCCCCGCACAGACACCACCCGACAACGGTTCATCCGGAACCATGGCCGAGCGTGTTTTGCTGGATGTTTTACGCGGACTGCTTGGCGGCTCCAACTAACGTCCGATAGGTTATTTCAAGACACCGGTTTTGAACAAAAAGACCCGCAACCCGCCATGCGCCACAGGGGGGCCGGGCTTTGCGAATGGCAAGGCGGAGGATTTGGCAAGCCCCGCATCGGTCGTCACCATTCCGACGCGCCAGCCCGAAAACCGGTTCAACAGCGTTTTCCCAAGTGCGCCATAAACCGAATAAAGCAGCCGTTTGTCACCGATCCGCCCACCGTAGGGCGGGTTGACGATCACAAGTCCCGCAGGCCCCTCGGGTCGTTGCAGATCACTCACCGAGTGGTGCAGGAACGTGACGTAGTCGGCAACACCAGCGCGGGCCGCGTTGGCCGTACTCATGCGGATCGCGCCGGTATCGCGATCACTGCCAAAAAAACGCGCCGCAGGAACAACCGGACGCGCCGCACCGCGCAGCGCCTCCCAGTGCACAGGATCAAAGCTTGCCAGTTGCTCGAATGCAAAGCTGCGGGACCGCCCCGGCAACAGACCCGCGGCAATCTCGGCGGCCTCAAGCACAAACGTCCCCGAACCGCACATCGGGTCCACAACAGGCCCTGTCCCGTCATAGCCGCAGTCGCGCAAAAACAATGCCGCAAGGGTTTCGCGCATCGGCGCCTTGCCCACGGCCTCTTTGTGGCCGCGCTTGTGAAGGCTCTCGCCGGTGGTATCGATGCTGAAGGTGCACAAGTCATCGTCGATCCGCGCCTTGATACACAAAAGCGCGTCGGAAGAGATCACCGCGCCCAATTCTTCGCGGATCGCGGTTTCAATCCGCTGGGTCGCGGCGCCAGCGTGATAAATGCGCGAGCCCTTGCACGTCGTCTCGACGCGCACCGGCACATCTTTACGTAACGTTTCGGCCCACGGAAATTTGCGCGAGCGTTTGTCCAGCTGGGCCAGATGAAAGGCGCGGAACGACCCGATTCGCGCCAACACGCGATTGGCGCCGCGCAACTCGAGGTTCGCGCGCCAGACCTCGGGCCAGCCACCCTGGAATTGCACGCCGCCGGGCACGATTTCTGGGGCGCCAAACCCTTTGGCAAGCACCTCGTCACGAAGGGTCGCCTCAAGGCCCGGGGCCACCGACAGAAAAATCTCGAATTCACGATTTGTGTTCATAACGCCTGCTTAGCCGCAAAGCCCGCCTGCTGCGATTGCTTTTTCCCCGACACCCCGCATTTCGGCACAGCTGTGTGCCGCACTCTCTTGCCGATCCTGTCCAGTGTGCGAATATGGCCGCACGCTATCGACGCCATGGGAGTACAGCATGCGAAAACTGATCCTCGGAGGGGCCCAAATGGGGCCGATTCAACGCGCCGACAGCCGAATGGTCGTTGTGGCTCGCATGATGGCGCTGATGCACCAAGCGCACGCCAAAGGGGTCGAAATGCTGGTGTATCCTGAATTGACGCTGACCACATTTTTCCCGCGCTGGTACGCCGAAGACCGCGCCGAAATGGACCACTGGTTCGAGACGCAGATGCCCAACGCCGTCACCGCCCCATTGTTTGATCTGGCGCGTGAACTCGGGATGGCAATGACCTTTGGCTATGCCGAGCACACGCCGGACGGTCGCCACTACAACACCTCGATCATGACCAACAGGCGCGCCGAGATCATTGGAAAATACCGCAAGGTACATCTTCCGGGTCATGTGGAGCACGATCCCGATCGCAGCTTCCAGCACCTTGAAAAACGCTATTTCGACCCCGGTGACCTTGGCTTCAATGCGTGGCGCAATGACGGT
>JBLIFE010000025.1:0-13163 GCA_047633515.1 Paracoccaceae bacterium
GCTGGCCGTTCTCCAGCACCGCAATCAGACAGCGCCCAACCGCAAGGCCCGACCCGTTCAGCGTGTGGACAAACTCGGGCTTGCCGCCGTCTTTTGGCCGGAAGCGGGCATTCATGCGCCGCGCCTGGTAATCGCCACAGACCGAACAAGAGCTGATCTCGCGGTAGGTGTCCTGTCCGGGCAACCAGACCTCGATGTCATGAGTGCGCCGCGCACCCGCCCCCATATCGCCTGCGCACAAAACGACCGTGCGATAGGCAAGTCCGAGCCGTTCAAGGATCCCTTGGGCACAATCTGTCATCCGGTCAAGCTCTGCGCGCGAGGCGTCGGGGTGGGTTACGCTGACCATCTCGACCTTCTCGAACTGGTGCTGGCGCAGCATGCCCGAGGTGTCGCGGCCGGCGCTTCCAGCTTCGGAGCGGAAGCACAGCGAATGGGCGGTATATCTGTGTGGAAGGGACGATTCGTCAGAAATAGTCTCGTTGGCAAGGTTTGTGAGGGTGACTTCGGAGGTCGGGATCAGCCACCAGCCATTTGTTGTCTGATAGCTGTCCTCGCCGAATTTTGGCAACTGGCCGGTGCCGTACATCATTTCTTCGCGCACGATAACGGGGGCGTTGACCTCGGTCAGGCCGTTTTCCTCGGTGTGGGTGTCGAGCATGAATTGCGCGAGCGCTCTGTGGACCCGCGCCACCGCCCCTTTGAGCACAACAAAGCGCGCCCCCGACAGTTTCGCGCCCAACTCGAAATCCATACCGGCAACAACCGCTGCCAGTTCGAAATGCTCGACCGGCTTGAAGGCCAGTAAAGGCGGGGTGCCCCAGCGCCGGATTTCAACATTATCAGCTTCGTTTTTTCCGTCCGGAATGTCGTCAAAGGGCAGGTTTGGAATGGTTAAAAGCAGCTCGGTAAGCTGTGCGTCCTGTGTCTTTGCCTCTTCGGTCAGGCGGGCCATTTCGGCCTTTTTTTCACTCACAAGCGTGCGCAAACGGGTGAATTCGTTTTCGTCCCCTTTGGCTTTGGCGGCACCGACCAGCTTGCTGGCCTTGTTCTGCTCTGCCTGCGCATTTTCAGCCGCCGATATCGCCGCGCGTCGGGCCGCGTCGATCGACACAATCGTGGAGGACATTCCATCAAGACCACGGCGAGCGAGCCCTGCGTCAAATTGGTCGGGCATGTCGCGGATCAGGCGGATGTCGTGCATTGTCCTTGTCCTTTTTCGTTTGTGCAATCTGGGAGCGATATGCCAGAGCGGCCCGCGCGAGGGAACCACAAAAGCGCACGGTGGGGGCTTAGGGCCGATCTGGATGTGGATCTTTGCGGAGGGCACGGTAGGATCGGCTCTCGGGAAACCGAAAGACCAGTGAATGGCAATACCCGACTGCGAGCGCAGGAAAGAACGACAATATCCGACTGCGAACGCAGGAAAACACGGTCATGACCGATGAAATGCCCTTTGGCGATTGAATAATCAGGCAGCTTTCCCATATGAGACAGTGCGCGCTTGTATGGCGAGCGGACAGTGCTGCAGAGTGGGTGGTCGAAAGGCCACAGGCTGACTTGCACTCCCGGGATGCCCGTCATAGGGTGCGCGCCAAACCAGTATAAACGGGGCCGCGACGGCAACCCGATCCAACGAAAGAGGTCCCTGATGGACGGCGCAATTGCACAGTTTCTTCCGCTAATTCTGATCTTTGCGATCATGTATTTCCTTTTGATACGTCCGCAGCAAAAGAAAATGAAAGAGCATAAGGCCATGATCGAGGCGCTGCGTCGCGGTGACCAGATCGTCACTCAAGGTGGCCTGATCGGCAAGGTCAGCAAGGTCAAGGATGACGGCGAGATCGAAGTCGAGATTGCCGAGGGCGTCAAAGTCCGCGTCATTCGCGCCACCATCTCACAGGTTGTCTCAAAGACCGAACCTGCAAAAGACTGATCCTTTTGATCGACCTGCAAGACAGCCGAAAGGCCCCCTGATGCTGCAAATTTCCCTGTGGAACCGGATCGTGATCTGGATGCTGGTGGCTGTTGGGCTGCTTTTCGCAATGCCCAATGCGTTTTACACGCGGGTCGAGGTTCACAATGACGCTGTGAAGCAAATAGAGGCGGCGGGGGAGACCCCGACGCTGCTTGAGGCACGCGGTGCCTGGCCGGATATTCTTCCGGCGACCATCGTGAACCTCGGGCTTGACCTGCGTGGCGGTGCATCGTTGCTGGCAGAAGTTAAGGTTGAAGACGTTTATAGTGCACGAATGGATGCGCTTTGGCCCGAGGTGCGCAATGCACTTCGTGACGAACGGCTTGTTGTTGGCGGCGTGCGCCGGCAGCTTCAGGGCGATCCTGCGACCTTGCGGGTTCAGATCGAACAAGAGGACGGCATGGAGCGGGCGTTGGAGGTGGTGCGGGATATTGCTCGCCCGATCGTGTCGCTTACTGGTGTCGGATCGAACGACATTTCCATAACGTCTGAGGCCAACCTGCTGATTGTGCAGCTGTCGGATGCCGAAAAAGTCGCGACTGACAGCCGGACGGTTCAGCAGGCGCTGGAAATCATTCGTCGAAGGGTGGATGCCGCAGGCACCCGCGAACCTTCGATTCAGCGTCAGGGCGACCGTCGCATTCTGATACAAGTCCCCGGTCTGGGATCAGCACAAGAGCTGAAGGACCTGATCGGAAAGACTGCGAAACTAAGCTTTCATCCGGTTTTGAGCGTCACGAGTGACGCCGGTGCAAATCCCGGCCCTGGCAACATTCTGCTCCCCTCGCTTGACGAGCCTGGAACATTTTATATCCTTGAACGCATCCCGACAGTGACTGGTGAGGATCTGACCGACAGCCAACCCGATTTCGATCGTAACGGCGGCCCCGCTGTCAGCTTTCGCTTCGGGCCTTCGGGGGCACGCAAATTCGGGCAATTCACGTCGGACAACGTAGGTGCGCCGTTTGCGATTGTTCTGGACAATGAAGTCATCAGCGCGCCGCGGATCAACGAACCGATCACCGGCGGCTCAGGTATCATCTCGGGCAATTTCACCGCTGAAGAAAGCACCCAGCTTTCGGTTCAGTTGCGTGCCGGATCATTGCCTGCAGAACTCACATTTTTGCAAGAACGCACCATTGGACCCGAGCTGGGTCAAGACAGTATTGATGCCGGGCGCATCGCCTCGATGGTGGCTTTCGTCGGTGTGCTTGTTTTCATGGCGCTTAGTTACGGATTGTTCGGAATATTCGCCAACATCGCGCTAATTATCAACGTCGGGTTGATTTTCGGTCTGTTGTCGATGATCGGTGCCACCCTGACGCTTCCTGGAATTGCCGGTATTGTTCTGACCATCGGTATGGCAGTCGATGCCAACGTGCTTGTGTTCGAGCGTATCCGCGAGGAGTTGAAAACGGCAAAAGGGCCAAGTCGGGCGATCGAGTTGGGCTATGAAAAGGCCCTGTCGGCCATTGTCGATGCAAATATCACGACGTTCATCACTGCTGTTATTCTTTTTGCGCTTGGCTCCGGGCCGGTGCGCGGATTTTCGATCACTCTGGGGCTCGGAATTCTGACGTCGGTGTTCACCGCGATTTATGTCACACGTTTGATGATCGTGATGTGGTTCGAACGTCGTCGTCCAAAAACAATCGAGGTCTGAGATGCGACTGAAACTGGTTCCCTCCGAAACGGCTTATGACTTTTTCAAGTACTGGAAGGCGTCTTTCGGGGCTTCAATTCTTGCGGTTATTGCGTCTGTCATCCTGTTTTTTATGATCGGACTGAATTTCGGGATCGATTTTCTGGGCGGTACAACGATCAGGACAGAAAGTGTTCAACCAGTTGATATTGCGGCATACCGTGCGGCAATGGACCCGCTTGAACTGGGTGATGTTGCGATCACAGAGGTGTTTGATCCCAGTTTCGGACCAGAGCAGAATGTTGCTTCTGTCAAGTTTCAGGCCCAACAGGGCGAGGAAGCAGTCTCGACCGAGCTGATCGAGCGGGTCGAAGCGGCGCTTCAGCAGGTTGACCCAAGTCTGAAATTCCCGTCCGTCGAATCCGTTGGTCCGGAGGTTTCCGGAGAGCTTGTACAAACTGCAATCATCGCCGTGGTACTGGCCGTGTTTGCGGTTCTTGTGTACATCTGGTTGCGGTTCGAGTGGCAATTTGCCGTGGGAGCGGTGGCCGCATTGGTCCATGACATTCTCTTGACGATCGGTGTTTTCGCGCTTTTGCAGATCCAGTTTGATCTGGCGATTATTGCCGCATTGCTGACAATCGTTGGCTATTCGCTGAACGATACCGTGGTGGTATTCGACAGGGTGCGCGAGAATTTGCGCAAGTACAAATCGCGACCACTGCGCGAGGTATTGAGTGTGTCGATCAACGAGACATTGTCGCGCACGGTGATGACATCGCTGACCACCTTGATGGCGCTGATTGCGCTGTTTATTCTGGGCGGTGACGTGATCCGCGGATTTGTTTTTGCGATGATCTGGGGTGTTGTTGTCGGCACGTATTCGTCGGTGTTCGTTGCCTCGACCATTCTGTTGCGGCTGGGTGTGAAGCGTGACTGGACCAAGTCGGATGGTGGCGGGGCGGCGGGAACGCAGTTTGCCAATATTGATGCCTAGGCCGGCATAGCGCAAAGACCTTCGGCCAACAGACCTGAAAGCGGCGCAAAAAGGGGATCGAGATGCGGTTGAATGAGGTGATCTATACGGATGCCAATCCGGTTCTCGGCTATGGCCCCGGCTTTTTTCGCATTGGCAAAGACGTGCATTACGGCCCGCTTTTGACCAGTGCAACCGGCGTTGCCCCGTGGACGGGGTTCAAAGATGCAGGTCCACTTGTGGCTTTGGCGGGTCAGGTCGACGTTTTGTTCATCGGAACAGGGGCCGAGATTGCCTATCTGCCATCCGCGTTGCGCGCAGAGCTAGAGGCCGCAGAAATCGGGTTCGAGATCATGGCAAGTCCGACCGCTGCGCGTACCTACAACGTCTTGTTGGCCGAGGGCCGGCGGATCGCCCTTGCCATGATCCCGGTCTGAAGATTGGGGCGTTTTGCTTCAGGTAGGCGTCGAAAATGAGCCTTGTGGTTTCAAACCTGATTATTGCCCGCGGTGGTTTGCGATTGCTTGAGGGCGTTTCGTTCAAGGTTGCAGCCGGAGAGGCGCTGGTGCTGCGCGGCGAGAACGGCATTGGAAAGACAACCCTTCTGCGTACAATCGCAGGGTTGCAGCCGCCCGTGTCGGGACAGATCGATGTCACGGCCGAAACGTTGGCCTATGCCTCTCATGCCGATGGAATAAAGGGCCAGTTGAGCGTTTTCGAGAACCTGTCTTTTTGGGCGCAGGTCTATGGACAACCGCCAGTCGAGGCGCAGGTGCTTGATGCGTTTGATCTTTCTGGTTTGCGCGACCGCTTGGCGGCGCAGCTTTCAGCAGGGCAAAAACGGCGTTTGGGGCTGGCGCGCCTTGGCATTATTGCGCGACGCGGTCTCTTGTTGGACGAGCCGACTGTATCGCTTGATACGGCATCGGTCGCACGTTTCGGAGAATTTGTCGGGGCGCATCTTGCGGCGGGCGGCTTCGCGGTCATTGCAACCCATATCGAGCTGGGGTTTGCCACCCGCGTGCTGGACCTGTCTGCGTTCAAGGCTGTGCTGGCCGACCTTCCTGATTTTGACGAGGCCTTTTTATGATCGCCCTGTTGCGCCGTGACCTTGCGCTTGCGGTGCGCGCGGGCGGTGGGTTCGGACTTGCGTTGGCGTTCTTTTTGATTGTTGTGACATTAGTGCCTTTTGCGGTTGGCCCGCAAGCCACACGTTTGGCACCGATTGCGCCAGGCATATTGTGGATCGGTGCGTTGCTGGCGTGCTTGTTGTCGCTTGACCGGATCGTGGCGCATGATTTCGAGGACGGCGCATTGGAGCTGTTGGCCACATCACCTTTGCCGCTTGAGGCGGTGGCCCTGATGAAGTCGCTTGCCCATTGGTTGACGACGGGCTTGCCATTAACGATTGCAGCGCCGGTGTTGGGCGTGCTGTTAAACCTGCCGGTTTCGGGCTACTTCTGGTTGATGGTGTCATTGGCGGTAGGCACTCCGGGGCTTTCGGTGATTGGCACATTTGGCGCCTCTCTTACGGTCGGCCTTAAACGTGGTGGGCTGTTGATGTCTTTGATTGTTTTGCCTTTATATGTCCCGACCCTGATTTTCGGAGCTGAGGTCGCGCGCCGTGGGGCAGACGGTTTCGACCCGGCAACGCCGCTACTTTTGCTGGGGGGGATTACTCTGGCGACTGCGGCGCTTTTGCCTTTTGCGTCTGCGGCCAGTATTCGAATAAACTTGCGTTAAACGAGAAAGAATGAGGCCGACAGAATGTCCTTGTGGGAATTTGCAAATCCGGTGAAATTTATGGCCCTGTCGGGGCGGGTGTTGCCATACGTGGCAGGTGTGGCGGGGCTTTGTTTGGCAGTCGGCCTGACATGGGGCTTTTTCGGAACCCCGGATGATTACCGACAAGGGTCAACTGTCAAGATTATATATTTGCATGTGCCTGCGGCGTTAATGGCCATCAATGCGTGGTTCATGATGCTGATCTGCTCGTTGATCTGGCTGGTGCGCCGTCACCACGTGTCTGCTTTGGCTGCAAAGGCCGCGGCACCGGTTGGGATTGTCATGACGTTGATCGCCCTGATTACCGGCGCGATTTGGGGCCAACCGATGTGGGGGACGTGGTGGGAATGGGACCCGCGTCTGACGTCGTTCCTGATCCTGTTCCTGTTTTACCTTGGCTACATTGCCCTGTGGGAGGCTATCGAAGACCCCGATACCGCCGCCGATCTTACCTCGATTTTATGTTTGGTCGGATCCGTTTTCGCAATTTTAAGCCGTTATGCCGTTCAATTCTGGAATCAGGGGCTTCATCAAGGGACAAGTGTGCCGGTTGTTGTGACAAACAAAACAGTTGATAACGTCTTCTTTTACCCTTTGTTTTTGTGCATGTTGGCCTTTGGGCTCATGTTTCTGGCGCTCGTTTTGTTGCGCACGAGAACGCAGATAAGGGTGCGCCGGCTAAGGGCGCTTCACGCACGAGGGCGCGCGGCATGATGCCGGATCTTGGAAAATACGCGGTTGAGGTCACTTCGGCGTATATCGTTTCGCTTGTGCTGATCGGTATGCTGGTCTGGCTGTCGTGGCGCAAGTCAAAGCAGGTGCGCCTTGCACTCGAAGCGCTGGAAGCCGATTTGCGCAAAAGGACATCACGATGAGCCGGATTTCTCCATTGATGGTTTTGCCCCCTGTGCTTTTTGGCGCATTGGCGGTGCTGTTTTACACCGGCATGGGGCGCGACGGGCAGGGCACGCTGATCTCGGTACGAACGGATGCGCCTGCGCCGATTATTACGTTGACGACATTGGTGGATAAACCTTTGTTCGTGGATGACGATATGCGCACTGGCGGGGTTAAGCTTGTGAATTACTGGGCAAGTTGGTGCGCACCATGTAGAGTGGAGCATCCACAACTTGTGACGTTGGCCGCCGAAGGGATTCCGATTTACGGGATCAACTACAAAGATAAAGCCGAAAATGCGCTGAAGTTTCTTGATGAGGTTGGCGACCCTTATACCGCGATCGGTAGTGATCTTGAGGGGCGCACGGCGCTTGACTGGGGGGTTTACGGCGTTCCAGAGACTTATGTCATTGATGCAACGGGTAAAATAATCCTTCGCTTTGCCGGTCCGATAACCGAAAAGCTGCTTGAATCAGCAATCCGTCCTGCTTTGGTTAAGGCTGCGGAAAGTTCAAAGTCTAACGATGGCTCCGGTACGAATTAAGTCCCTGTTTACGCCTAGTGGTGTCTTTGGACCTCGGTGGGCGCCTAGAAATGGGGCGGAATGGCAGGGGTGCTATTCTGTATAATTTAAATGGTCGGATTTCCGGTAACGCTTAATGATGGCGATGGTTTTGTTTGGGATTTTCAATCAATGGGCGGTGTCATCAACGGCACCGGAAATACATTTGATGGCGCCTTTCTCGCGCTAGATTTCCCCAATGTTTACAATGCAGAAGCTGCGTTGAATAATCGAATGTACACGATTGAGGGGGCGTCATGGTCAAACCCGAGCGTGGCGCTGTCGCGCAATCTGTATGTTCCTGACGATGACGGTTGGGCGCGGTTTGTGAACTCTGCGACGAACACTTCGAACACGGCGACAACGTATACGTTTTCAATCTACAGCGATCTCGGCTTTGATCTGAACACACGGATCGAAGCCAGTTCGAGTGGCGATCTTGTGGCGGATACGTCCGATGACTGGTTCGTTGCGAGCAACGGACCAACCGCCAGCGGCCCCGATCTTGGTGTGGTTATCGGCAACGGAAATGGCGGTCTCGATCCGTCGCTTTTGACTCATTCGGGTGATGATATCACCTTTGAATATACCGTTGAATTGGCCGCCGGAGAAACAGCTTCGATCATGTTCTTTGCTGTTCAGGCCACCAACAGCACCACGATGTCGGACACTATCGCGTTGCTGAGCGCAGACCTGCCCGAGGATGTTTTGGTCGGGCTCTCCCCTGAAATCCTTGACTCGATCGTGAACTACAATCTTGAACCAAGTGTTCCGGCCCAGATCATCTATAATGGCAACGGCCTTGAAGACTTCATGATCGGCGCGACCGAAGACGAGATATTTTATGCCGAAAGTGGCGATGATGTGGTTTTGGCGCTGTCTGGCGACGATATTGTTTATGCGGGATCGGGCAATGACGTTGTGATGGGCGCCGAAGGCGCGGACCGGTTGATCGGCGAAGGCGGGCAGGATGTTCTGAACGGCGATGCCGGAGACGACAACATTTCCGGCGACAGCGGAACAAGCGGAGTTCTGGTGTCCGGCGCAGTGCCTGTGACAGAGACCGGTGTCGATCTTGCGCTGACGATCCACGCACCGCAAGCCGCCCAGGGGCAGGCTCTGAACTTTACGGGCACGATCGGGCGGGTGGCGCCAGCTGCGGCAGAGGCCAATTTCGTCTATGTCATTGATACGTCTGCCTCAATGGCGACAACGTTCGCAGGAGCCGAAGCAGCTGGCGACCTGAATGGCGACGGGCGCGCAGGCGACATGATCGACGTGGTCATCGCCTCCTATTCCGCGTTGAACGACGCTTTGATTGCTGGGGGGTACGGTGGGGCGGACCTTGCGATCGTGACGTTCGACCAGACTGTCTCGGTCAGTTACACCGGTTTTGTTGGCGGGGCGGTTCCGACCGCGCTGGCCACATTGTCGCCATCCGGCAGCAGCGAATACGAATCGGCACTCAATCAAGCGGTTACCTCATTTGGCAGCATGGGCGAGGGAGCAAACTACGTCTTTTTTGCCTCCGATGGTCCGCCATCATTCGCAATTTCATCGCCGGCGGCCACAACATTGATAGATCCCGACGGTTTGAATGCCACTGTTCGTGCTATCGGCTTGAACAATAATTCGGTCATTCCGGAACTGGACCGGTTGGATGACGGAATTGCAAATAACTCTGCGCAATTAATCACCGCTCCGTCCCAATTGACGGCGGCATTGCTGAAAGGCTTGGTTGAAAGCTCCGAGATCGCGCAACTTGTGGTGACCGTGAATGGCGATGTGGTTGCGACGCTGATGCCCGACGATTTGAACGCGTCGCCTTTGGGCTTGTCGTTCGACATCGAGGTGCCTGATGTTGTTCTTGGCCCTGATGATGTGGTGTCGGTTCGGCTTGTGGCCTCTGATGAGGCTGCGACCGAACTCTTGCTCAGTTTTCAGGCCGTCGCACCCGAAGATGCGGCTGGCAACGACGTCTTGTCTGGAGGCGCGGGTGCCGACATGTTGCGCGGCGACAGTGGCGATGATGTGCTAATAGGTGGCACGGATGATGATCATCTGGACGGCGGCCTTGGCAATGATGACCTTGCGGGCGGGACCGGCAACGACAGTCTTTTTGGTGGCGCGGGCAATGACATTTTGTCGGGAGGCGCGGGGGCAGATTGGCTTAACGGTGGGCCCGGCGGGCGCGATCTTGTCAGTTATGCAGGCTCGGAGGCTGGCGTAATCGTCGATCTGCAGGCCCAATCGGCAAGCGGAGGCCATGCGGCAGGGGATTTTCTTGTCGGGTTCGAGGGTATCGTGGGGTCGTCATTTTCGGACATTCTGACGGGGGACGCGTTGGATAACACATTTCGTCCCGGGCTGGGTGCGGATCAGATATTCGGCGGCGAAGGCTTTGACATTATTGATTACTCCGACGCCGAAGTTGGTGTGATCGTCAACGTAAACCATGCGGCGGGTCTGCAAAAGACAGGCTCTGTCGACAAGGACTTTCTGGATTCTATCGAAGGGATCATCGGGTCACGGTTTGAGGACCGGCTTTTGGGCACCACCTCAGACGAGATGTTCGAGGGAGGCTCTGGTGACGACATAATTCGCGGCAAAGGTGGCTCGGATACAATGAGCGGCGGGCACGGCAACGACAAATTATTTGGCGATATCGGGACCGACATCATGCACGGCGGCGCAGGCAATGACCGGCTGAAGTCCTTGAACGGCGATGACTTATTATACGGCGATCAAGGCGATGACATCATTACCGCGGGCGGTGGCGATGACATTGCTTACGGCGGCTCGGGATCTGACGAGTTGCGAGGCGGCACCGGCAATGATTTCCTTTATGGCGAGGGCGGTGCCGATGTGCTGCTTGGGGGAAACAATTCCGACTGGCTGGAAGGTGGTGCAGGTAACGACCGGCTCAAAGGGGACAGTGGCGGCGACACGCTGATTGGTGGCGCAGGCGACGATATTCTTTATGGCGGCGACGCGGGCGACACGTTTATCTTTGCCGATGATTTCGGTTTCGACCAGTTGCGCGATTTTCAAGACGGGATCGACATTCTTGATTTCAGTGCTTTGCCGCTGGGAACATTCGAAAACCTGTTGAGCTATGCCAGCGACAGGTCATCTGGCCTTCGCATTGAATTTGACAACGGAGACGGCGTTTTCATCTCGTCGTTCTTCCTTGCCAATTTTGATGCAAGCGACGTCATCTTGTGAACGGGGCGGTCGGATACGCGCCCCGTCAGCTTGGTTGTGCCTGTTCAGACTGCGCGCTGTCAGTAACCGCGCGAAAGAGCGGCGACACCTGTGCGCGCAACTTCCAAAAGCCCGAGCGGGCGCATCAATTCTGCAAATGCATCAATCTTTTCAGGAGTCCCGGTGATTTCGAACACAAAACTCTCAAGCGTACTATCGACAACATTCGCGCGAAAAATCTCGGCCAGACGCAGGGCCTCGATCCTTTTGTCGCCCGTGCCATTGACCTTGAAAAGGGCCAGCTCGCGCTCGACGCTCGGGCCATCCACCGTCAGGTCGTGGACCTCGTAAACAGGGATCATGCGTTCAAGCTGTAATTTGATCTGGTTGATGATCTGCGGTGTGCCGGTAGTGACAACGGTAATACGCGAGCGGTGGCCGGTATGATCGATTTCGGCAACGGTGAGGCTCTCGATATTATAGCCTCGACCCGAGAACAGCCCGATGACCCGCGCTAGAACACCGGCTTCGTTGTCGACAACAACCGCCAGAGTATGGGTTTCGATTACTGCGGCATTGGGATCTTTCAAATCATAGGCAGAATATTTTGAAGAGCCTTTTCGGATTTTTAGAGCAGCCATTCTAGGTCTTTCTTTTTTGCAGAGATCCAGACGCACCAAGGCGTTGGTCCGTCAAAGTCAAACTATAGATGGGACCGAGGCCTGTGCCCCGGTCACCTTTAAAAACGCGCTCTTTGGCACGGATCAGACCAGCACGGCCCCTTTTGCGCCGATTGCGCCCTTTACCGACGCATCGCTCAACAGCATCTCGTTATGGGGCGCGCCTGAGGGAATCATCGGGTAGCAATTTTCATGCTTTTCGACCAGACAGTCAAAAATCACCGGACCGTCATAGGCCAGCATCTCCATGATCGCCTCGTCAAGATCCGCAGGATCATCCACCCGCAGTCCTTTTGCGCCAAAGGCCTCTGCCAGTTTCACAAAATCCGGCAGCGCCTCTGACCAGCTTTGGGAATAGCGTTCGCCGTGCAGCAATTCTTGCCACTGACGGACCATGCCCAACCGTTCGTTGTTCAGAATGAACTGCTTGACCGGCAAGCGGTACTGAATGGCCGTGCCCATTTCCTGCATGTTCATAAGCCAGCTTGCCTCACCGGCGACGTTGATCACCAACGCATCAGGATGTGCAACCTGCACACCGATAGAGGCCGGCGTCCCATAGCCCATGGTCCCCAGACCGCCCGATGTCATCCACCGCTTCGGCTCGTCAAAGTCGAGATATTGCGCGGCCCACATCTGGTGTTGGCCAACTTCGGTGGTGATGTAACGGTCGTATTTCTTGGTCAGGGCTTCAAGCCGTTGCAAAGCGTATTGCGGCTTGATGATCTTGTCCGAGTTCTTGTAATCGAGACAGCGTACCGCACGCCATTCCTCGATTTTGGCCATCCACTTAGCCAAACCGGCCTTGTTCACCTTTGACCCACGACTTTTCCAGATGCGCAACGCATCTTCAAGCACGTTGGCCACGTCGCCGATAATCGGAAAGTCCGTGTGAATAACCTTGTTGATCGACGAAGGGTCGATGTCGATATGCGCTTTTTTACTCCGCGGGCTGAAATCAGCGATCCGGCCGGTGATGCGATCGTCAAACCGCGCCCCGACATTGATCATTAAATCGCAGCCATGCATGGCAAGGTTGGCTTCATAAAGCCCGTGCATGCCCAACATCCCGAGCCAAAGCGGCCCTGAAGCAGGATAGCACCCGAGCCCCATCAAGGTCGACGTTACCGGAAACCCGGTTGCCTCGGCGAATTCCCGCAACAATTCGGTTGCGCGGTCGCCTGAATTGATGACACCGCCGCCTGTGTAAAACACAGGGCGCTCTGCCGTTTCCATCGCCTCGACCAATGCGGTGATGATCTCGGGGTCGCCTTTGACGCGCGGGTTATAGTGACCCTTGGCGGCGATTTTTGGGTTGTGATAGGTGCCCGTCGCAAACTGCACATCCTTTGGAATGTCCACAAGAACAGGGCCGGGGCGGCCGCTTGTGGCCACATGAAAGGCCTGATGGATGGTGTCGGACAATTTATCAGTGTCCT
>JBLIFE010000026.1:0-12773 GCA_047633515.1 Paracoccaceae bacterium
GGATCATGTAGGCGTTAACCATAACAAAATCACCCACGGTCATGTCCCCCGCCATGACACCCTGCGCCGCCATCACCATAACCAAAACCAGACCGCCATTTATAATCGCAGCCTGTCCAATATTGATAATTCCAAGAGAATAGGCCGTTTTCAAGGCCGCCGTTTCATACCCCGCCATTGCAGCATCATATTGCGCCGCCTCGCGCTGCTCGGCGTTGAAATACTTGACCGTCTCGAAGTTCAACAAACTGTCAACCGCACGCTGGGTCGCTTCGTTGTCCTGATCGTTCATCTCTTTGCGAATACGCACGCGCCATTCAGTAATCGCAAAAGTGAACCAGACATACAGCCCCATCGTCACCATCAGCACCGCCAGATAACGCCAGTCGAACAAGACCACCAGAATAAGACCGATCATCCCCAGTTCAAGAATAAGAGGCCCGATTGAAAAGAGCAAAAACCGCAACAAGAATGCAACGCCCTTCACACCGCGCTCCATGATACGGGTTAAGGCACCGGTTTTCCGGCTCAGGTGATACCGCAAGGACAGCGCATGAATATGCTGGAAGGTCCGCAGGGCCAGTTGCCGCAACGCAGTTTGGCTTACCGCCGCAAAGATCACATCGCGCAATTGCTGGAACAGGATATTTATCAGACGAACACCGCCATACGCTACGGTCAGTCCGACCGCCCCAAGCGCCAGCATCCAGCCAGCGTCTGTCGCGTCACCAGCAAGCGCATCCACAGCCCCCTTGTAGAAAAAGGGCGTCGACACGGCGATAACCTTGGCCGCAACAAGCGCCAACATCGCCAGAACCACACGCACCTTGATATCTATGGCCCCCGCGGGCCACAGATATGGCAGAACACTTTTGATCGTCTTCAACCCGCGCTGGCGGTCCTGGGCGGCGATATCATCGGCCATCAAGCGGCATCCTTTGAAATTTGCTTCTCTTTATGACGCTGGCGCACAAAAACTGAAACCCCTGCGGAGCACGCAGGATCACATAGCCGGCCTGCAAACCGGAAATAGTGCGGTCAATTCGGCAGGGCGAACACCTGACCGGGATAGATCAGGTCGGGATTACGGATTTGGGTCCGGTTTGCCGCAAACACCTTGAGATAAGACAGCCCGTCACCGTAACGGCCCGAGGCAATTCCCCAAAGTGTATATCCCGGCTGCACCGTAATCACCGAGGCCGCAACGCCCCCCGGTGCCGAAAGCCGTGGTGCAAGCTGGGCCAGCGTGCTTGGGTCCTCCCGCTTGAACGGAGTCTCGAACCGCGATGCCACAGTGCCATCAGGACCGATCTGGTCAACCCGCAAGGTGTAAACACCCGCCTCGATCGCTGGCAGATCAACGACGAAACGTCCGTCGCCGGCGATCACGCCGTCGCTCACCCGGGCATTGTCCAAATACACCCGCACATTCGAAACACCGGCCAGCGGCGCACGTCCGGACGCCCCGCGCCCTTCAAGGGTGACTTCGCCAAGCGGGCCGTACCCTATCACATCGATCACGACGGCATCGACCCCGTCGTCCTGCCCTCCCGCAGATCCCGAAGGCTGCAAGACACGCACCCCCGAAGCCCCTGTAAGAAAGACCGCCGGAGCAGAGGCTTCAACCGGTGGCGCACTCATTGTGCCAATCACCTCGGCAGCCGGTGCAACAGCCCCCGCAAACGCGCCGCGTACACTTGTTGTCCCGACCTTGGCCTGCGCCAGTTCTTGCGCCGCTCCTTGTGCCGCTCCTTGTGCCGATTCGTAACCCGCTGACAAAACCTGTGTCGCGGGTTCTGTTCCGTTTGCAGCGAGAACCGCGCTGTCGGGCTGGACAGACAGGTGAGCAGCAACACCTGCCACCGCAGGGAGTTGCGGCTCAACAGCAGCGCCTTGTTGCACGTCAATCGCCGCATCTATCATCGCAAGCGTATTGCCTTGTGCCGCGGCCATACGTGCACTCTCAACTGTTGGAGGCACCGTCGTCTCACCCGCAGTCCTTGTTGCGATCTGCGGAGTCATCGGCGCAACTTCACGCAGTGCTCTTTCGCTCTGTTCCTCATCCCCGGCGGGCGGGCGCGCATCACCAGGCAACCCGGCCACAAGGTCCGAAGGCGGCTCCGCAACCCGCTCGCGCGGAGCGACAATGGCGCTTTGATCCGACCGCAGCGACCGACCGTCATCGCTATAGGCGACCAACACCAGCTCTTGTGCGACGTCCTTGAGCGGAATGTCGAAAAACAGAGCAAACGATCCGGCAGCATCCGACCGGGTCCTCGCAATTTCAGCCCCGTCAATTTCAAGCCCGACCGCAAATTTCGGCGGAGCCAAGCCCGCCACCAGCGCCGCGCCAAAGGCATCCACGCGCACCACATCGAATGTTGGTGCCACGTCAGGCGCTTGGAGCGGTACATCTGCTTCAATACTTGCGTCTTGTTCAACGGTCAGGTCCAAAACCTGTTCCGCATTCCCGATCGATGTCTGAAGTTGCTCTTGCCCAATTGGCAGTTCAGGCGCTTGCGGGTTCGGGGCGGGTTGCACCGGGCGCGTGGCCGCAACCACCCCGCCGCCCTCCCCGGCAGCCACATCAGACATCAGCGGGCCGCGCTCCTGCTTCACGTAAACCACAGTGCCCAGCGTTGCGCCGGCCGCGACAAACAGCAACACAGCCGCCTTTACCGCGCCTGCGGTCTTCTTTTTCTGTCTGGCCTGACCCGTCATGCGCGTCTCCTCACACTCTGTTTTCCACCAACAACGCCCGCACGTCTTGTGACACAATGACGATACAGTTATCACCTATCAAAGCCTTGGCAAACAGAAGGAAAAAACGATGTCGCGTGTGTTCTCTGTTTGCGTCTATTGCGGGTCCCGAAACGGGGAGGATCCGGCATATACCGCCGCCGCCACCGCTTTGGGCACAGCAATTGCCACGCACGGATGGCGGCTGGTCTACGGTGCGGGAGATGTCGGATTGATGGGGCAGGTTGCGCGCGCGGCTCAATCAGGAGGCGCACAGACTTTTGGCGTCATCCCCGAACACCTTTTGGACCGCGAAGTCGGCAAAAGCGATCTGACGTCCTTTGTGGTGACCGAAACCATGCACGAGCGGAAAAAGGTGATGTTCATGAACGCTGACGTTGTGGTGCTTTTGCCCGGCGGCGCAGGCTCGCTTGACGAGGTGTTCGAGGTCCTCACCTGGCGGCAGCTCGGCCTTCACACGAAACAGGTTTATATCGTGAATACAAATGGATACTGGTCAAAGCTCATTGACCTGATGAGGCACGTCGTGACCGAGGGTTTCGCCGCCGATAGCCTGCTGGATTACATGACAGAAGTGCCGGATATAGACACTTTAACGCGCGCCTTGCGGGCAGCACGATCCTCGGACAGCGTTTGCCACGAATAGATCGCCAACGCGGCCCAGATCAGTGAAAAAGCCACCCCGTGCCACCGCGTAAACGGCTCGCCAAACACAAGCACAGCACAAACGAATTGCAGCGTCGGGTTGAGATACTGCACCAGACCGACAGTCGCCATACGCACCCTGCGCGACGCATACGAAAACAGGATCAAAGGCACCGCCGTAAGTGGACCCGACAACGCCAGAAGCCCCAGATCGCGCAGGTCAGGCACAGCAGAATTGCCCGAGCTATAGGTCCAGCCCAACCAACAAATTCCGATCGGGGCGACAAGAATCACTTCGCCCGCCACAGATTCGACCGGTCCTGCGCTCAGCCGCTTTTTCAAAACACCGTAAACGCCAAACGAACACGCCAACGCAATACTCAGTACCGGCACAACCGCCGCACCAACAGTCAGTACCATAACGGCCCCCCCCGCCAGCACCACAGCAACCCACTGCAGCCTTCCCAAACGCTCCCCAAAAAAAAGTGCCCCCAAAAGCACCGCAACCAACGGAAAGATATAATACCCAAGGCTGGCCTGCACCGCCTGCCCCGACTGAACGGCATAGATAAACAAAAACCAATTTACCGAGATCGTTATCGCCGCAAGGAAGACAACCCCGCCGTGACGGCCCAAAAAGGCAGGCAGCGCCTTGAGCTTACCCTGCCAAAACAACACGACAGCAAAGAAAACTAAGGACCAAACAGTGCGATGCGCCAACATATCCACCGCAGGAATATGAGCCGCCGCCTTAAAATACAGCGACGACAGCCCCCAAAGACAACATGCTGCGATCATCGCACAGACGCCTTTGGCGCCTGTCGTCATGGCTGTTGTCGGGGCTGTTATCGGGGCTGGCGTAGGGGCCGTTGTCATAAGCGGTTCTTTCGTGCCGTTTCATCACGGTGGCTATCGCAGACAACGGCTTGTTGAAAGGCGCCAATTACCCTTTGAAGCAAGGGTCAGCCCGCGTAATACCCGACTTCGCCGCCCGGACGCGCCGCATCGCACAACACATCAAACACATATTGCGCAACCGACCGGAAACAGATCACTTGAAAACTGTCATCAGCGGTTTGCCAGACGGCCACAGCCACCTGAGCCGCCCGAGTGCGGCGCATCTGGCCTTGGCAAAACACCTCAGACGCAAAATCCACCGGACACACCTTGCCCAGAACATCGCGCGCAGCAAAGCCTTTGACCGTGAACATTGCCCGCGCATCAGACACATTCACTGCCATCGCATGAGTACCTGCCAGCCCCGTCGTCAGCTCTGCAATCGCTTGGGGTACATCGGCGTAAGGCAGCAGCACAAGAACCTCGTCCGGCGACATCCACGCCAGCGCCCGCCCCTGCGAGGCCGGGTCAACAGACAACTCGATCCCGCGCACGCACGGCATCGCCGTCTGTGTAAGCGACGTCAGCACGTGCTGAACCACAGGGTCCGACAGATCGGCGCGCAGTGTCACCATGCCCTGAAGCGGCGCCTCACTGACTTGAGAAAAACCTTCGAATACAACGCCATCAAGGGCAGACTTCAGGTTATACATTCTGTTTTTCTCCCGTAGGGTCATAGAACACCGCGTCAACGATTCGCGCCTGATAGACAGTACCGTCCGTGCCGGGAAACCTGATCACCTCTCCCATGCGGTCAGGACCATGCACCACAAGCCCCATGGCAATGCCTTTGCGCAGGGTCGGGGAATAATACGTCGAGGTCACGCGCCCGATCATCCGCTGCTGCCCGTTCTCGTTCACACCCTCGCCAACCGCATAAGCCCCGTCCGGCAGCACCGAACCGTCAAGCGTCTGAAGCCCCACAAGTTGCCACCGCTCGGGGTCGATCATGTGGCTGCGGGCTTGCGCACGCTTGCCAAGGTAGTCGGTCTTTTTCTTTGAAATGGCCCAGCCTAGTCCAAGATCCTGAGGGATCACGGTACCGTCCGTCTCATCGCCGATCATGATAAAGCCCTTTTCGGCCCGCATGACATGCAGCGCCTCGGTCCCGTAAGGCATCATGCCAAAGTTAGCACCAGCAGCCGTTAACGCCTCCCAGAAGGCCGCGCCCTGACTAGCGGGAACCGCTATTTCATAGCTCAACTCGCCCGAGAACGAGATCCGGTAAGCGCGTGCATCAAAGCCGCCGATCGTGCCGTCCTTCCACCCCATAAAGGGCAACGCCTCTTTTGACACGTCCATGCCACCAAGCGTTTCAAGAACTTTCCGTGCGTTTGGCCCAACCACAGCCACCTGAGCGAACTGCTCGGTCACATTGCCAACATAGACTTTCCAGTCCCACCATTCGCATTGCAGCCAATCCTCCATCCACGCATGGATGCGATCCGCTCCGCCAGAGGTCGTGTGACACAAGAACGTATCCTCGTCGATGCGGGCCACAACCCCGTCATCGCTCAGAAATCCGTTCTCGGTGCACATCAGCCCGTAACGACACCGCCCCGGCTTGAGTGTCGACATCATGTTTGTGTACATCATATCAACGAACTTGCCCGCGTCGGGCCCTTTGACCACCAGCTTGCCAAGGGTCGACGCATCCAGCAGCCCAACCGAACGGCGGGTGTTCAAAACCTCGCGGTGCACGGCCTGTTCGGGTGTCTCCTCGTCACGCAAATATGTGTACGGGCGCCGCCAATGGCCGACCGGCTCCCAATGGGCCCCATGCGCATCGTGCCAGTCGTGCATCGGGGTGCGGCGCAGCGGCTGAAACGTATCGCCGCGCGCCTCACCGGCAATCGCGCCCATCGAGATCGGCGTATAGGGCGGGCGGAAGGTGGTCGTTCCAACGCGCGGAATATCCTCTCCCAAAACATCAGAAAGAATCGCAAGACCATTGATATTGCTCAACTTACCCTGATCGGTCGCCATGCCCAAAGTGGTGTAGCGTTTGGTGTGCTCAACACTTTCGAACCCTTCGCGTGCCGCCAGTTGCACATCCACAACCTTTACATCGTTCTGGAAGTCGAGCCACATTTTTGCCCGCAACTCTGTGCCAGCCTTCTGCGGCATGATCCAGACCGGCATCATCGCAGCCTCATCCTGATCCTCGATTTCCGGACAATGCCCTGCGTCGCCCGTGAAGCCGGCAGCCTGCGCCGCCGCTCGCCCTTGTGCATCGGCATCACGGACACCCGCCCCGGCCTGCATCACACCGTTGGCGATCCCAGCCGCACGGACAAAGGCCCGCCCATCCGCGCCCGTCGGAGCCTGCGCGGGATCGGGATAAAAATGCGCCTCGTGCTGGGACCAAAGCAGCTTGCCGCCACAATGGCTCCACAAATGCACAACCGGCGACCAGCCACCCGACATGGCCACAATATCGCAAGCAATGGTTTCAAGCGCGCTGCCTGTGCCGTTTTGCTTTGCGATAACAACCCCTTCAACCCGCTTGCCGCCGTGCACCTTGGCAATGGCAAGCCCACGGCGCACGTCGATACCCTTCGCGCGTGCCTGTTCGGCAAGCGCCCCTCCCCCGTCGGGGCGGGCGTCAATAATCGCGGGCACCGATACCCCTGCGGCCACAAGCGCCAAAGCGGTCCGGTAAGCGTCGTCGTTATTGGTCACAACAACCGTCCGGCGACCGGCACAAACGCCAAAATTCTCAAGGTAATCGCGCACAGCGGAAGCAAGCATCACTCCCGGCACGTCATTCCCCGGAAAGCTCAAAGGACGCTCGATCGCACCGGTGGCTGTGACCACCTGCTTGGCGCGTACCTTCCAAAGCCTGTGGCGCGGGCGCGTATCATCCGGCATGTGGTCCGAAATACGCTCATAAGCCAGAACGTAGCCGTGATCGTAAATCCCGGCACCCATGCAGCGCGACCGGACACGCACATTCGCCATGCCCTGCAACTCTTGCAGCGCGCGCGTCACCCAGTCTTCGGCCGCGATGCCGTCGATTTGCAGATCGTCCACCGGCGCACGTCCGCCCCAATCCGCAGTCTGCTCGATCAGCAAAACCTGCGCACCACTGCGCCCCGCAGCAAGCGCCGCCTGAAGCCCCGCCACACCACCACCGATGACAAGCACATCAACAACCACATGAAAATGCTCGTATCTGTCGGCGTCGGCCTCTTTCGGGGCGCGGCCCAAACCAGCCGATTGGCGGATGAACGGCTCAAAAATATGCTTCCACGCCGCACGCGGGTGGATGAACGTCTTGTAGTAAAAGCCCGCAGGCAGAAACCGGCTGGCCAATTGGCTTAGCGCGCCGACGTCAAACTCAAGACTTGGCCAGTGGTTCTGGCTCGCGGCCTCGAGTCCGTCAAAAAGCTCGGTCGTTGTGGCGCGCTGGTTTGGCTCGAAACGCGCCCCACGCCCCATATTGATCAGCGCGTTCGGCTCTTCGGCACCAGAGGCCACAATACCGCGCGGACGGTGATATTTGAACGACCGCCCCACCAGCATCTGGTTGTTGGCCAGCAAAGCCGACGCCAGCGTATCGCCCTGAAATCCGTGCAGGGTGCGCCCGTTGAAGGTAAACGTCACAGGGGCCTGCCGGTTCAGCAAACGCCCCTTGCCTGACAATCGTGTGCTCATGCCGGTTGCTCCCACATCGGGCGTTTGGCCCGGATTGCCGCGATGATATTTGCGGGCGGTTCGGTGGTTTGCGCGCTGTAGGTGCCAAACACCTCAAGCGTAAATGTGCACCTTGCAGCCAGAAACCACTTGCCACAGCCGTTCGCGTGACGCCACCGCTCGAAATGAACTCCACGCGGGTTCGCCCGCATGAACAGGTAGCTCTCGAATGCCTCGTCAGCGCTTCCTGGACCAAACCGCTTGAGATGCGCCTCGCCTCCCGGGCTCAGTTCGGTTTCATCGGCATCGAGCCCGCAACACGGACAGTTAAGGATCAGCATGGCACACCTGCAAATTGGGAGGAACACTGCACCGCACCCTGCGGTACAGGCACACACGTCACCTTGCGCCAAAAGGATGCAAGGCGCGTCGGAAGCATCGAAAGCCGACCCGTTTCGCCACCGCGATTCAGCCGCCCCCGAAAAACCGGTCCGGGATCAGAAGTTGGTATAGACCTGCGATGGCACGGGCGGCTCCATTGACAGCCCCACCCCGGTGAACACGACAGAGACCAGACCGCCAACCGCCAGCATGACAACCACCCCGAAAGCAAAGCCGCCAAGACGCGCGCCGTTGCGCGAGCTGGAAGCGACTGCGGAAGGCGTTGAAGTATCTGTGGCCACGACAATGTCCCTGTTCTATCTTTGATACGCGACTGACGCACAAGTACGTCTCTGTGGCAAAGGGTCAAGGCTGGATTTGTGTTCATTTTCCTAGTTTCCGCTTTCAACAGGGCCGACACGCACACACGGCATCACCCAAAGTCCCGGCACAAACGGCTCCGGGGCAAAATCTGTCGGCTCGAAATAGTCGGGAAACGCCGTGCCGTCTGTTTTACTCCACAATGTCGTTACCGACAAAACCGCCGGAGAGGGACCGTTGAGCACAAAGTTTTCGGTGACATCAAGCGGCAGAAAGTCGGGCGCAGGGTTCGCTGATGTGATTGTTGTTGTGGCGGTGGCCCGCATCATCGCGTCGCCTTCGTTGATCACGACATTGCGCGCCTGCAGCAGCTGCGGGACAATTCCCCCCCAGACGATCACCGTGCCCGCCCCCGGATCAAGAATGTAGCCAAGGTTGGTATCGGCAAAAAAGCAATGATACGCAGGCTCCGCAGATGCTGCGGACGGCAAAAAGGCCCCCGCAAGCAACACCGCTGCCGCCACTCGCACAGGCCCCGCTCCCGCGTTGCCCGAAAGGCCCGCGTTGCCCGAAAGGCCCGCGTTGCCCGAAAGGCCCGCGTTGCCCGAAAGGCCCGCGTTGTCCGAAAGGCCCGTGCTTTCCGAAAGGCCCGTGCTGCCCGTATTGCAAGACATCTAGTGCGCCACCCCCGCGGCAACACTTTCATCAATGAAACGCCCCTCGCGGAAACGATCAAGCCCGAACGCCTCGGCCAGAGGGCCGGGCGCGCCCTTTGCCACCAACTCTGCCATGGCCCAACCCGAACCCGGAATGGCCTTGAACCCGCCCGTACCCCAGCCCGAGTTGATGTAACAATTGCGCAGCGGCGTCGTTGACAGAATCGGCGACCGGTCGCCGGTCACATCGACAACGCCCCCCCATTGGCGCAGCATCTTGAGACGCGATACCATCGGGAAGGTCTCGACCAATGCGCGCACCGTTTCTTCGATATGATGGAAGCTGCCGCGCTGGGTATAATTGTTGTACCCGTCGGTCCCGCCACCGATTACCATTTCGCCCTTGTCGGACTGCGACATATATCCGTGCACAGTGTTGGCCATAACCACCACGTCCATGCACGGCTTGATCGGCTCGGACACAAGCGCCTGAAGCGCCACTGATTCGATCGGCAGCCGGAAGCCAGCCATATCCGCAAGCACACCGGAATTGCCTGCAACAACAATTGCCAGCTTGTGGCAATCAATCGGGCCTTTGGTTGTGTCGACACCCGACACATACCCGTTGAACTGCCGCACGCCGGTCACTGCGCATTGCTGGATGATGTCCATCCCCATATCCGAGCAGGCCCGCGCATAGCCCCACGCCACCGCATCGTGGCGCGCCGTGCCACCGCGCGCCTGCCAAAGCGCGCCCATAACCGGATAACGCGGCCCGTCGATATTGATGATCGGGCACAATTCCTTGACCTTTTCAGGCCCGATGAATTCCGTTGTCACCCCTTGCAGGTTGTTGGCATGCACTGTGCGTTGATAGCCGCGGACCTCGTGGTGGGTCTGCGCCAGCATCATCACACCGCGCGGCGAGAACATGACGTTATAGTTTAGATCCTGTGACATCGTCTCATAAAGGCTGCGCGCCTTTTCATAGATCGCCGCCGAAGGGTCCTGCAGGTAATTGGAGCGGATGATGGTTGTGTTACGGCCGGTATTGCCGCCACCCAGCCAGCCCTTTTCAATAATCGCCACATTCTTGATGCCGTGATTCTTGCCAAGCCAATAGGCCGTCGCAAGGCCGTGCCCCCCCGCACCGACGATCACGACGTCGTATCTCTTTTTCGGTTCGGGCGAACGCCACGCCCGCTCCCAGCCCTGATGATGGCGAATGGCTTCGCGAGCGATGGCAAAAGCGGAATAGCGGCGCATGGGGTTTCTCCGACAGCAAAGTAAAGCAAGACAGCCCTTGCTACTCTAACGCTTTTGCACGCGATACCAAAAGAACGATTGACGCAGAGCGGCATAATCGCCCCCACAAACGACAAGCCCTTTCGGATCGGGCACAGCCGTCCTAAATAGGCACCAGATAAGGTGGAGGACGCAGCGTGTTTTGGGCATTGGCAATTGGAATGGCGGTTATTGTAGCAGCGGCGCTGCTTTGGGTCTTGCTGCGAGAACGCCCGACGTCCTTTGCATCGGGTGGCGAGGGCCTTTCCGACACGTCCCCCGAACAAAGCGCCGACCTGAAGGTTTACCGCGACCAACTCAAGGCGATCGCGGGCGATGTGGCCCGCGGCGTGATTGCGGGCGACGAGGCAAACCGGATCAAGCTTGAAATCTCGCGCCGCATTTTGGAAGCGGATCGCACCGGACCAACAGCTTTGACAGAGGCCCCCAAATCCGTATCCATCGTGGCCGCCGTGATCGCGGCGGTTCTGGTTGTTGGCGGATCGGGAGCGGCCTATTGGTCGCTGGGCGCGCCTGGTTACGCCGACTTGCCACTCAAGGCGCGGATCGCGGCGGCCACTCAGGCGCGCGAAAACCGCCCCGACCAGGCGATTGCCGAAGCCGCAGTGCCTGCCTTTCCATCGGCCGCGACCTCACCTGAATTCGCGACCCTCATGACCCAATTGCGCACCGCCGTTGCCGCCCGCCCCGATGACCTTCAGGGGCAAGAGCTTTTGGCGCGAAACGAATCGGGGCTTGGCAATTTCGCCGCAGCCCACACCGCCCAGTCCCGCATCATTGACTTGAAAGGGGCAAACGCCACAGCCGAGGATTTTGCCACCCTTGCCGACCTGCTGGTTCTTGCGGCCGGTGGCTATGTCTCGCCCGGGGCCGAAGCGGCCCTGAACCAAGCGCTTGGCAAAGACAACACAAACAGCGTGGCGCGTTTTTATGCCGGCTTGATGCACAGCCAGACAGGCCGCCCCGATCTGGCCTTTCGCGTCTGGGAGCCGCTTTTGCGCTCCAGCCTGCCCGATGATCCATGGGTCAGCACGCTGCGCGAACGCCTTGACGATATCGCGATGCGCGCCGGTGTCGAATACAGTCTGCCCCCGCTAAGCAGTTTGCGCGGCCCCACAGCCGATGACGTCGAGGCCGCATCTGAAATGTCCAGCGAAGGGCGGATGCAAATGATCCGGGGCATGGTCGACGGTCTGAGCGAAGAGTTGGGAACCCAAGGTGGGCCGCCGCCCAAATGGGCCCAGCTGATCCGCGCGCTTGGTGTTCTGGGAGAGCGCGACAGGGCAGCGGCAATCTGGGCCGAGGCGCAGCAGGTCTTTCCCGACCCTGCGACCCGCATCCAGATCCTTCAGGCTGCCCGTGATGCAGGTGTTGAAGAATGATCGTCGATACGATGGAGGAATTCGCCTCCCTTGTCCCGCCGCATCACGCGATTGCCGGGCTTGACCTTGGAACGGTCACCATCGGGGTCGCCGTCTCGGACCGTTTGCTGTCGGTAGCAAGCCCGCTTGAAACGATCCGGCGCAAGAAGTTCGGGCTGGATGCCGCGCGTCTTTTAGAGATTGCAAAGTTGCGCACGCTTGGCGGCATTGTTCTGGGATTACCACGCAACATGGACGGCAGCGAAGGACCAAGATGCCAGTCAACCCGTGCTTTTGCGCGTAATCTTGAAAAACTGACCGACCTGCCTATCTCATTTTGGGACGAACGGCTTTCGACAGTGGCGGCCGAAAAAGCGTTGCTTGAGGCGGATACGTCACGAAAGCGTCGCGCCGAGGTCATAGATCACGTCGCCGCAGGGTATATTCTGCAAGGCGCACTGGACAGGCTGCGATTTATGAGGGCCAACACATGAGCGACGATATCTGGAAGCGACCGGAGGTGGACAGCCCCTGCATCAAGCTGTGCATCATCCACCCCGCCGAGCGGATTTGTACAGGATGCCTGCGCACCATCGACGAAATTACCGCCTGGAGCCGGATGAGCACCGAGGCACGCAAAGCGGTGATGCAAACCCTGCAAGAGCGCGCACCGCGGTTGCAAAAGCGCCGTGGCGGACGCGCCGCACGATTGTCGCTCTGATACCGCTGACGGCACGCTCTCCCGACAGTCACTCCAGCCCCTTCCAAAAGGTTTCGCCGCTCACCTGAGAGCCGTAGGCACGGCACAGCC
>JBLIFE010000027.1:0-12630 GCA_047633515.1 Paracoccaceae bacterium
CGGTTTTACGCCGCCTTCAAGTGATGCAGGCCGTTGTCAGGTGTGCATTTCTCGGGTCGGAACGTGGATTGCGCGGCGCAATTGCCTTATCGCGCTGCTCAAAGTGCTTTGGGCTCTCGCAACTTTGCACGGCCTCGCTTATAAGAGTTGGCGAACTGCACCGGAGTGACCAATGCCTTCTGAAATATCTTTTGCAATGTCGGGTGCCGACAAAGCCAAATATGTGGCGGCGCGCCATTCTGTAAAATACGTCGAGGACGGAATGCGTGTGGGTCTGGGGACGGGCTCCACAGCTGCATGGATGGTTCGGTGTCTGGGCGAGCGGGTGCGCAACGAAGGGCTGTCGATTACGGCTGTGCCTACCTCCGTGGCCACCGCAAATCTGGCCGCCGAGATGGGCATCAAGGTCGTGACGCTGGAGGAGGCCAAATGGCTTGACCTGACCATCGACGGTGCGGATGAATTCGACGACGAAATGACCCTTGTCAAAGGGGGCGGGGGTGCATTGTTGCGTGAAAAAATCGTGGCCACCGCCAGCGACCGGATGGTTGTGATTGCCGATGCCGCAAAGCACGTGAAAACTCTTGGGGCGTTTCCGCTTCCGGTCGAAGTGATCCCCTTTGGCTGGCAAGCAAGCCGGACCTTGCTCGAAGAGGCGCTGATCAACCTTGATGTGCAGGGCCGCGAAGTTTCGGTGCGTCTGCGCGACGGGGTCCCTTTCGTGACGGACGAGGGCAATATGATTATTGACCTGCACCTGAAGCGTATTGGCAACCCGCGACAAATCTCGCTGATGCTCAACCAGATTGCGGGCGTGGTCGAGCATGGTTTGTTTGTCGATGTCTGCGACGTTGTTGTGATTGGAAACGAAGACGGTTCCGTGCAGGTTCGCGATATCAATGATGCAGTGGTGCAGAAACAAACCGGTGATATCCTCGACAGCAACAATATTTTTTCCACGCCGTAGGCCTGGACCTTTTTGAAAAGGAGCGCGCCGTGGCGTTTGACTATGATCTCTTCGTAATCGGTGGTGGCTCTGGCGGTGTGCGCGCGGCCCGCGTTGCCGCCGGTGAAGCCGGTGCAAAGGTTGGCCTTGCCGAGGAAAGCCGGATGGGGGGCACCTGTGTAATCCGCGGTTGTGTTCCTAAAAAACTGATGGTCTTTGCCTCTGGGTACCGTGCGACCATGAAAGAGGCGGCCGATTACGGCTGGGAGGTCACGGCAGGTGCGTTCGACTGGTCCCGCTTTCAGGTCCGGCTTGATGCCGAGCTTGACCGCCTCGAAGGTATCTATCGCAATTTGCTGGATGGCTCGGGCGTGACGGTTTACGACATGCGGGCGACTGTTTTTGATCCGCATACGGTTTTGCTGGCCGACGGGCGCAAGGTGACGGCCAAGCATATCTTGATCGCCACAGGCGGATGGCCGGCCTTGCCGGAGATCAAGGGTGCTGAGCTTGGCATCACATCGAACGAGATATTCCACCTCAAGGGCCTGCCCAAGAAGATCCTGATTGTCGGTGGCGGCTATATTGCGTGCGAATTTGCCTGCATTCTCAACGGCCTTGGCGTAGAGGTGACACAGTACTACCGCGGGGCACAGGTGCTGCGCGGGTTCGACGGCGAGGCACGCGGCCACATTGCCGACCACATGCTGCGTGATGGCATCGCCTTGCACACCGGCACAAACATTCTGGAAATGAGCAAGCACGAAGACGGTGTTCGGGTTCTTTCCACGACCGGCTTGGAGGGGACATTCGATCAGGTCATGTTTGCCACCGGCCGCAATCCCAACACGACCGGCCTTGGTCTGGAAGATATCGGGGTAACACTTGGCCGCCGTGGTGAAGTGGTGGTTGATGACTACAGCCAGACAGCCTTGCCGTCTGTTTATGCGATCGGGGATGTGACGAACCGTGTCCAGCTGACACCGGTCGCCATCCGCGAGGCGATGGCCTTTGTCGAAACGGTGTTTCATGGTAACCCGACCAAGCCGGATCACGCGCTGATCCCTTCGGCTGTGTTTACCCAACCCGAAATGGGCACAATCGGACTGTCCGAAGAGGCCGCAGGAGACCGCGAGCCGATCGAGGTTTACTGCACGTCCTTCCGGCCGATGCAGCAGGCTTTTATCGATCGCGAGGATCGCGTGCTGATGAAACTTATCGTCAGCCGCAAAACCCGCAAGGTTCTGGGCTGTCATATTGTCGCGGATCATGCTGGAGAAATGATCCAGCTTGCTGGTATTGCAATCAAGATGGGCGCGACAAAGGAAGACTTTGATCGTACTGTCGCGGTTCACCCGACAATGTCGGAAGAATTGGTAACAATGAAGAACCCTGTAAGGACTGCTTGATTTTGCGGCTTTGACGACCAACTACATATGTAATGACGACGAATGTACCGAGAGGGAAATAAGGCCTATGGCAGGTAATAACGGCGGACCATGGGGCGGCGGCTCTGGCGGCGGCTCTGGTGGCGGTGATGATGACGGCAACAAGGGCAATGGTGGTGGGCGCAGGCCCGGTGGCAAAGGTGATGGCCCGCAAATTCCCGAGATCGAAGAGATCATGAAAAAGGGACAGGAGCAGCTTCGGGTGCTCATGGGTGGCCGTGGCGGCGGATCGAACACTCCTGGTGGCGGTGGCGGCGGTGACGGCTTCAAAATGACCAAGGGCCTTTGGGCTCTGGGTGGTGTTGCGACCTTCGTGGCGTGGTTCATGGCATCATTTTACACGGTTGCTCCCGAAGAGCAGGGTGTTGAATTGCTGTTTGGCAAATATTACCGCACCACGGATAACGGCCCGCACATTGCGATCTGGCCGATCGTGAATGCAACGGTTATTCCGGTTACGACCGAGCGCTCCGAGGGCATCGGTGTCGGTCGTACCGAAGACGGCCTGATGCTGACGACCGACGAGAACATCGTCGATCTTGACTTTCAGGTGGTCTGGAATATCAACAATGCAGCAAACTGGCTGTTTAATTTGCGCGATGGTCAACAAACCGTTCGTGCTGTTTCTGAGTCGGCGATGCGCGAGATTATCGCCCGTTCCGAACTGGCACCGATCCTGAACAGGGACCGTGGTCAGATCGAAATCGACGCACAGGAACTGATCCAGGCGACACTCGACAGTTACGAATCCGGTATCAGTATTGTGCGGATCAACCTTGACCGTGCCGACCCGCCAGCCGAAGTAATCGACGCGTTCCGCGACGTTCAGGCCGCCGAGCAGGAACGTGACAGATTGCAGCGTGAAGCCGACGCCTATGCCAACCGTGTTCTTGCGGGTGCGCGTGGTGAAGCCGCACAGGTTCTTCAGAAATCGGAAGCCTACCGTGCGCAGGTTGTGAACGAAGCACAGGGTGAAGCAAGCCGCTTTAGCGCGGTTCTTACCGAGTACCAGAAGGCCCCCGAAGTGACGCGCAAACGGCTTTACCTCGAGACGATGGAAAAGGTCCTTGGCCGTGTTGATAAGGTAATCCTAGATCAGAACGGATCGGGCGGGCAGGGCGTTGTCCCCTACTTGCCGCTCAATGATCTGCGTCGCGGCCCAACGACAGGAGGAAACTAAAAATGATGAATAAATCCTCAATATTTCTGGGTGTCTTTGCTGTTTTCATCGCAGTTCTGTCATCCTCCGTTTTCATCGTGGACGAGCGTGAAAAGGTTCTGGTCCTACAGTTCGGACAGATCAAATCAGTAAAAGAAGAGCCGGGTCTTGCGTTCAAGATTCCGCTTATTCAGGAACTGGTTCGCTATGATGCGCGTATCTTGTCGCTTGATACCGAAGCGATCGAAGTCACGCCATCAGACGACCGTCGTCTTGTTGTCGATGCTTTTGCGCGCTACCGCATTTCTGATGTTGTGCAGTTTCGTGAAGCTGTCGGTGCCGGCGGCGAACGTGCGGCACGCGATCGGCTTGAAGGTATCCTCAATCCGCAGATCCGGTCGGTTCTGGGTTCTGAGGGCGTGACCTCCAACACGATCCTGTCAAGTGACCGTGCTGTGCTGACCAAACGTATCCGTGATCTGGCACAGGCCCGTGCAAAGGCGCTTGGTCTGGAAGTGGTCGATGTCCGTCTCAAAAAGACGAACCTGCCCACCCAGAACCTTGAGGCGACTTTTGCGCGGATGCGTGCAGAACGCGAGCGGGAAGCCACGGACGAGGTTGCACGTGGTAACGAAGCCGCGCTGCGGGTGCGGGCTTTGGCTGACAGAACGGTTGTCGAGCTTGTCTCGGAAGCCGCAAAGGAAAGCGAAATCGTTCGCGGTGAAGCTGATGCCCAACGGAACTCGATCTTTGCTAATGCGTTTGGTGCAGATCCGGAATTCTTTGAATTCTACCGTTCGATGACAGCTTATGATCGTGCGCTTCAGGGGAACAATTCGACGATGGTGATTTCACCCGAAAGCGAGTTTTTCAAGTACCTTGGTGGTCCGGCCATTGGTGGCGGGGCGACGACCGCGCAGTGATGACAACACTTGTTCTGGCTTTCGGGCTGGTCTTGGTGATCGAGGGGCTGGTGCTTGCACTGGCCCCTTCGCGTTTGGAGGACCTGTTGGTGCGCTTGGCCGAGATCCCGGTCGAGGCCCGCCGTGTGATGGGCTTGTTGGCAATTTCCATCGGTCTGATCATTTGTTCGCTCGTGCTGTCAAGCGTGGGCTAGTCACCGGATCTGGATTCGTAGGCGCCCATTTATCGGGCTTGGCCCACTCGGCATGCCGAGTCATTAATCTAAATTAATCTGTATCTTGTTTTAAAAGCTGTTCGTTCTGTTGCGGGGCGGGCGCAAGTGGCACGTTCAATGTGCAGGGAGTCTAGGGTTCCGCCCAAATGGGGTCTGGTCCGAGAGACTCCACCGCTGTGGCAAATTCCGCATCGGTACACGGCGGGGCAAAATCCCGGGAGAGTACTGCACAGGTCTGGCCGCATCTCCCTCCTCTGTTCTGCCATCGGTCGTGCCTCCCTTTATCCGGCAGGACAAGAACGGGACGTTGAACATGACAACAGCACGCATATTCCTCGCATCTTTGGCTGCCGCGGGTCTTTTGGCAACTGGTCCGGCAATGGCGCAGGAAAAAACCGAATTCAAAGTGGCATGGTCCATCTATGTTGGCTGGATGCCGTGGGGCTATATGGAAGACAGCGGCATCATGGACAAATGGGCCGAAAAATACGGCATCGATGTCGAGATAGTGCAGATCAACGATTATATTGAGTCGATCAACCAATACACGGCAGGCGCGTTTGATGGTGTCTCTGCCACCAATATGGATACTTTAAGCATTCCATCGGGTGGCGGGGTCGACACAACGGCGCTCATCGTCGGGGATTACTCCAACGGCAACGATGCTGTCATCCTCAAGGGGCCGGGCGATCTTGCGTCGCTGGCGGGGAAACCGGTGAACCTTGTTGAATTATCAGTGTCCCACTACCTTCTTGCGCGGGGCCTCGACAGTGTCGGTCTTGCGGAAAGGGACTTAGCCGGGGTGATAAACACCTCTGATGCGGACATGATTGCCGCCTATGCCACGTCGGATGTACAGGTGGTGGTGACATGGAACCCGCTGGTCTCGGCGATTTTGCAAGAGCCGGGTGCAACCAAATTGTTCGACAGCTCTGATATCCCCGGCGAAATTATCGACCTGATGGTGGTCAACACCGATGTGCTTGCGGCGAACCCCGCGTTTGGCAAAGCTCTTGTTGGTGCGTGGTACGAGACGATGGCCCTGATGTCTTCGGACACACCCGAAGGGGCGGCTGCGCGCAGCGAAATGGGTGTGGCATCTGGCACTGACCTTGCCGGATACGAGGCGCAGCTTGCCTCGACCGAGATGTTCTATGCCCCTGCGGCGGCTGTTGCCTTTACAAAAAGCGCCGCGTTGCCTGCAACGATGGTAAGCGTTGCCGAGTTTCTTTTTGACAAAGGGATCCTTGGCGAGGGCGCGCCCGGTGCTGATTTTGTGGGTGTTGCCTATCCTGACGGGTCGATAACGGGGGATGCAGGCAACGTGCAATTCCGGTTCGATACCACGTACATGGATATGGCCGCCGCTGGCGCGTTGTAAAATGGTCGGCACAAAAGGGAGGGAGCCGCGGTATCGCGGCTCTGGCTGCCCATGCGCCTGATAAACCGTAAACCCGGTCGACTGCTTGGTGTGGCGCTTATGATGGTGCCTTTTCTGGCGGTGTTGCTGGCCTATTCCGTGGGCTCCGAGATGCGGCTTGCGATCAATCCTCAGGACAAATTGTTGCCTGCGATTTCGCAGGTTGTGGAGACGGCAGAGCGGCTTTTGACGGTGCCTGACAAGCGGAGCGGAAAGATCCTGTTCTGGACAGATACGGCGGCCAGTCTTCAGCGGCTGGGGATCGGCGTGACGATTTCGGCCTTGATCGGGCTTGTGTTCGGCTTGGCGATCGGGTTGTTGCCCTATGTGCGGGCGGGCCTTGCGGGCTTTGTTTCGGTGGCCTCGATGGTGCCGCCATTGGCCATTTTGCCGATCCTTTTTATCATGTTCGGCTTGGGCGAAGTGTCAAAGGTGGCGCTTGTTACCATTGGAATCACGCCCTTTGTGATCCGTGATCTGGCGCAGCGGGTGGTCGAGCTGCCGACTGAACTGATTGTAAAGGCGCAAACTTTAGGCGCATCAAGCTGGGTAATTGCGACGCGTGTCGCGCTGCCGCAGATTATGCCGCGCCTGATCCAGTCGGTGCGCCTGTCGCTAGGTCCGGCGTGGCTGTTTTTGATCGCATCCGAGGCGATCGCCGCCCAAGGGGGGCTTGGCTACCGGATTTTTCTTGTGCGCCGGTATCTTGCGATGGATGTGATCCTGACCTACGTGATCTGGATTACGCTGCTGGCGTTTCTGTTTGATCTGCTGCTGAGGCGCCTGTCGAACCGGTTGTACCCTTGGGCAGGCGAGGGCGGCCTATGAGTTATGTCACCGTGCGCGACCTGTTTCAAAGTTACGGTCACCGTCCCATCCTTGAACGTGTGAACCTTGATGTGGCCGAGGGCGAGTTTATTTCGATTGTCGGGGCTTCGGGCTGTGGAAAGTCGACGTTTCTGCGCTTGCTTCTTGCCCAAGAGCGCCCCAGCCGCGGGAGCATCCGCATTGCCGGTGGCGAGCCTGCGGTCGAGCCGGGGCCGGATCGTGGTATCGTCTTTCAACGCTACTCGGTTTTTGAGCACATGAGCGTGCGTGAAAATATTGTCGCTGCCACGGCGTTTTCGGCGAACCGCTGGGGGACGTTCCGGGGCAAAGCCCGGCGGCAGGCACACGCGCAGGCGGACGAGACCCTTGACCGGATCGGGTTGGGCCATGTTGCGCATCAGTATCCGGCGGCCTTGTCGGGTGGGATGCAGCAACGGCTGGCCATCGCTCAGGCGCTTGTGGGCAAACCGCGTGTTCTGTTGCTGGATGAACCGTTCGGCGCGCTGGACCCCGGTACACGGCTGTCGATGCACGATTTTCTACAGGACATGCGCGCGCAGACCGGCATGACGGTCTTCATGGTCACGCATGATCTTGAAGAGGGATTCAAGCTGGGTGACAGGGTGCTGGTGTTCGATAAACCTCGTTGGGACCCGCATGATCCCCAAGCTTACGGCGCCACAATTACCTATGACTTCGATGCCCGCGACAACGGCATCCCGTTTCAACGACTTCAGGAGGATACCCATGTTTTCAAACCCCAGTGACAGTTTACGCAGTGATCGGTCGCGCAGCCACCATCCGCGCGACCATGCAGCGCCCGACCGGCGTGCCCATCACCCCGATCTGAGCAAACTGCTCGGGTGGAAGGCGATGCAGAAAGAGGCCGACATTCCCGGCAGCGAGTGGGAAAAGGAAAAAGCATGGGCCTTGCGTATGGGGCTGACGGCTGCGGACAGTATCGAGGATCGCTCGATCCCGACTTTTGCGCGCGGCGAGTTGCCGCATTATGCGGGGATCAATACCTTCCTCAAGGCGCCTTATACCGAGGACGTTACCGAGGTTGGCGAGTATGACGCGACGATTCTCGGGGCGCCGTTCGACGGGGGCACGACTTACCGGCCTGGTACGCGGTTTGGCCCGCAGGGCGTGCGCAAGATCAGTGCGCTTTACACGCCCTATAACTATGAAATCGGCGTTGATCTGCGCGAAGAGATGAGCCTGTGCGATGCCGGCGACATCTTTACCATTCCCGGCAACATCGAAAAAACCTTTGACCAGATCAGCCGAGCGGTCAGCCATGTGTCGTCGTCGGGGTCTATGCCGATTATCATTGGCGGGGACCATTCCATCGGCTTTCCTTGTGTGCGCGGCATTGCGGCGACGACATCCAAAAAGATCGGGATCATCCATTTTGACCGGCATGCCGATATTCAGGAAAAAGACCTCGACGAGCGGATGCACACCACCCCGTGGTTCCATTCGACCAACCTGCCGAACGTTCCTGCCAAGAACCTTGTGCAGATCGGCATTGGTGGCTGGCAGGTCCCGCGCGAGGCCGTAAAGGTCGCACGAGAGCGCGAAACCAACATCATCACGATGTCCGATATGGAGAAGATGGGGATTGACCGGACGGTTGAAATGGCGCTCGAAATGGCATGGGACGGGGTGGATATGGTTTATCTGTCCTTCGATATCGACAGCATCGATTGTGGCTTTGTTCCCGGCACCGGGTGGCCCGAGCCGGGTGGGTTTTTGCCGCGTGAGGCGCTGGCGCTGGTGAGCAAGGTGGCTGCCGAAGGTATCTGTGGAATGGAGCTTGTGGAGGTGTCGCCGCCCTATGACCAGTCGGAGATTACGGCGCTGATGGGCACACGGGTGATTGTCGATGTGCTAGGATCGCTGGTGTCGAATGGCAAGTTGGGGGCGCACAAACGCCATATCGACAAGCCGATCAGCGTGCCAATGGGCGATTATTCCGAGGCAACCCACGGCAAGCGGTGGACCACCCGCGCGAAGGCAAAATGATGCCGCATGATCACCCTCACGACCATTCGCATGACCACGCCGACACCCCTGCGGGGCACGGGCATAACCCTGGCGGGCACGGGCATAACCACGCGGACGGGGAGCATCTGTCCAGCCACATGCATACCGTGGACGAGGCTGCCGAGTTACAGGTTCTGACGGATCAGTTCATCGACGGGTTCGCACAAGCCAAGGACAAGATGTCGTACCTGCGCATTGCCGGTGTTCCGCTCGAGATCCCCGCTCCTGCGGGAGGGCCGTCAATGAAGCTCGTCGATGTAAAGCTGACAACCGAATGGCAGGTTGGTACGGCCTCGCCCTCTTTCGGGTCGCGCGAACTCAGCTACCTGCCCTATCCGGGCGAGATGGTCACGGAACGTACGAATATGGGGTTTGTCTACGTTTCGATGGATGCCAAGCAGGTCAATGATCTGCGAAGTTTCTTGCATGCCAGTGTAAAGTGATATCGGGCGGGGCGCGCAGGTGCCCCGCCCGTTTCGGGTTATCCCTGCCAGATGTCAGGGTTGATCATGTGGATCGGGACACCGTCGGCATAGGCGTTTATCTGGTCGAAGATATCCGAAAACTGGAGGTCGAACTCGTCTTCGGTAACAAAGCCGATGTGCGGGGTGGCCAGCACATTGGGGTGGGTCAAAAGAACGTTGGTCACATCTGTCAGCGGCTCGGTGTCAAACACATCCACCGCGGCATGACCCGGTCGCCCTGCCACGATAGCGGTCTCCAGCGCGCCGGTTTCGATCAAACCTGAACGCGATGTGTTGATAAAAAGCGCGCGTGGCCCCATCATCGCAAGGTCGACCGCCGTAATCATGCCTTTGGTCTGGGCATTCAACCGGACATGAACCGATACCACATCCGAGGTCGCAAAAAATGCCTCGCGGTTGTCGGCGACGGTTTCTCCGTCAGCAAGTGCGCGCGCGCGACCACTCTCGGAGCCCCACCACTGGACCTTCATGCCCAAGGCTTTCGCGTACCCGGCCACGGCCCCTGCGATTTTGCCATAGCCGTATAGACCCAGCGTCCGACCGCGCAGCGTGCGCCCGACCCCGAATTGCCATTTGCCTGCTTTCAGCGCGGCGGCTTGCTGTGGGATTTGACGATAGGTGCCCAACATCAGTGCCAGCGTTAGTTCGGCTGCTGCGTAAGAGGGGGCACCTGCGCTCATGTTGGAGCTGACAAGCACGCCTTGGGCGGTGCAGGCTGGCACATCGATATGCGGATAGACACTGCGCTGGCTGATCAGCTTCAATGCGGGCAGGCGAGATACAAGATCTGCCCCGATTTTGGTGCGTTCGCGGAACAAGACAAGCGCCTCTGCCTCTGCGACGCGCCGTGCAAGCGCGGCAGGATCTGGTTCATGATCTGTCCAGACAGTCACCTCGTGACCTGCTAGTTTCTCAAAGCACGGCAATCCGCGCAGGGTGTCGAACCAATCGTCCAGAATGTGAACCTTCATCTTCCATGTCTCCGATAAGCTTGCCGGGGCCAACGTGTACCCAGTGCCGAAATGTAATCGCGTGGGTCTTTATTGCGGGTCTGAAACGGGTGATCCAGTGCAATCTGCACACGACCTGGATCACATATTTCGGCGTGTCAGTCTCTTGATCAAAAGGCCCGTTGGGCTTTGTTGCACAAATTCACGTCGGGGAGTCACTGTCTGACTCCAGCGTGATAGCTGAGGACCATGAGCAGTTGGGCGGCTATGGAACACAAGCCGATGATGAACTGGTCGTCTTGCAAAGACGGTCTGATGTAGAGCTGATCGTTGTCGATCCGGTTTGATCCGGTGGTGATTTGGGCGCCACCACCGACAGGCAAGCGTGTGTGCCAATGGCAATACAGCGATGCCGCGGTCCACACCTGTCTGACCCTGCAAGGCCTTTTCGGGCTGCGTTTGAGGCAAACCACAGACCTCATCGAAAGCTTGTCGCGGCTGAACGGCTTATATCGGGCGGTGCCCGACTTCGGCACCTTTTGATCCGCTCTGGCGCAGCGGACTGGACCGGTATCAAGTCAGAAAACGAAGGCGAATAGAACGCCGGCAAACACGGCGGCCTCAAACGGGTACTCCATTTTCCTGAACCAAAGGTGCCATATGGCGCATCTGGCGCAAGATACACATCGGGACTGATGACAAAACGCTGAAAATTCGGGCTGCGAAAGCCACGACCAGCAAGGTCGATAATGCGCCCATGTTGCCCGAACTGCTTGACCCGGACACCCGAGGATCAGGACATCGGGCCGGTCACTGCGAACGGCGCCTGCGACACGCGCACCTGCCTTGACGTGAATGCCAAACGAGGTGACCATGCCGTCATGCAACCGCGCCGGAACGTCAAACCCCGGAAACCCACAAATGCCGGGACCCTCGCCCGCAACGAAGCTGTTCACCGCGTCGAGAGAAACCCTCTTATGGTTCGTGAGCAAACCACTGCCCGCAGCGAATACACAGCGTGAAACTGATGGGCCAGAACTTCATGGCGTGAGACTTCGATTGGCAGGTCGCGGAAATCCAAATTGGTGTTACTGTTCGTAACCGCCAAACTGCTTTTAGTGTACAGGTCACAGAGGCCGCAAGATAAGTCACCCCGGCGACAGGGAAGCTGCGCTTGGACCCTGATGTGCGCAACAAAGACCCGGAACAGGGGCGTCAACATACGAGAATGCAAAGTTTCAGGGTGCAGTTGTTTTCGCAAAAGCCGAGCTGAAGACGATCATATCTACTGATCTGTCAAACTCGACATACAGGCCGCCACTTTATGTCGGTGTTCAGTTCGCGGTCCTCACCCGAGTTCAGGGGTATTTGCATTATTGTTGGCCAGTATAACGCTCTATTTCTCGACCATCCGTTACACCCTGTTCTCCCCCAGCGGACAGGTTTTGTTTACCGGGCGAACTATGAGTTTCTCCGGACAGTGAACCGCGCCAGGTTTGCCGGAGACCTTCACCCTGACCAAGGATTAGGGTTATGGAGGGCTTTGTTGTACAAATAAGTTGATGGGATTCACTGTCTGAATCCAGCGTGATAGCTGAAGGCATTAGCAGTTGAGCCCCTACGAAGCATAAGACCACGAATTGGTCGTCTTACAATGACAGCTTGAAGCGGCGCGGATCGTTGTCGATCTGGTTTGATCCGGAGATGGTTTGGAAACCGCCGCCAAGCGATAAGCGAGGTCGGCAGCAGCAATTCAGCGATGCCGCCATTCAGACCTGTCTGACGCTGAAGGTCCTGTTCGGCATGCCGCTTCGCCAGACAACTGGGTTCGTCCAGAGCCTGCTGCGGCTGGTCGGATTGGACTGGGCCACGCCGGATTTCAGCACCTTATGCCGACATCCTCGAAACTGTCCGTCGTCAGGTTTTTTGGAACCAATGGCAGCTTAAACTAAGAGTGAGTTCGGCTCATCTGGTTGGTTTCATTATGCGGCGCGTTGGCGGTGATGCAAGCGGCGCGTTTCGAGCGTCTTTTGTTTGATCCTTTCTCTTTTCTGTAGAATGGCTTTGTCACGTCCGAAGGGAACGCCGGCAGGTGTGACGTTGTTCAAGCTCTCGTGGTAGCGCTGGTGGTTGTAGTGATCGACGAAGGCTTCGATTTGGGCTTCGAGATCACCGGTTAGGAAGTAGTTTTCCAGCAGAATGCGGTT
>JBLIFE010000028.1:0-12579 GCA_047633515.1 Paracoccaceae bacterium
ACAAGGGTGTCAAAAACCGCATGCAGGATCGACAGCGTGTCACTGTTGTCGGTGCAATCATGCGGGTCAGTCAAATGAACTTTTGGCTGCGCGATACGAAACGGAACGGTCATGCTCCAAGTGTTTCGCAGGCACCCGGTACTGTCTTTCGAAAACGGCTGCGCATCGAAAAATTAAAAGCTTTTCGCATCAATGCCGCTTAATGTTTGTGCAGCCAGCACAGCGAAACACCCCTGACTAACGCAAAGGCAACAATGAGAACCGGAGCCACACAGAACCGGTGCTCCTTCACAGACAAATGTTGACACATGCAGGTGCGTGCACACGTCGGCGCAGCGGCCCCCGCCGCTATGATCGCGGTTATCATCGCCCATCTGGGGGCTGCGGTTTGAATGATTGTGCGCAGGTTCAGTCCAAAGCCACGCAGCGCATCCGGAACGGCGACCACGCGCGCAGCAGCAGGTCGGCTACTTCCGTCTCCTGCGCAATCCGCACCAGCAGTGCGTAGTAGACGCCAACCTCAAGCATCGGCTTGGGGTCGAGCCTTTCCTAAAGGTAAAAACCAACAGATTTCAGTAGCGCCAAACCATCGACACACGGCTCGGCGCCCACAACCATCTTGGGCACAAACGGAAACCCAACAGGATCCATGCAAATAATCATTTTGATACGATTTGTGCTGTCACGCAGTTCGGTTCTATCGCCAGCTGGGTCTGGTCTGTTTCAAGCCGTGACGTTGATGAGTGATGACAGCCGAAAAAACGGCGGTACTTGTGCAGGCTGGTCAAAACAGGCGAGGTTACATTATATTATTGTCGGCAACAGACGTTTGTGTACCGGGTTTGGCAGCCACATCACACGGTTCCAAAGAATGGCGGGCTGTGATCGGCCCGCATGACAGAAAAGTTGGAAAGGTGCGGTCTGAATGCGGGCTTCAGGTGCCTCTTGCCGTGCGTAAAGCCATGGCCCGGCAAATTGCACATGCGTGACAAAGAAAAGTGTCAGGCCAAAACCAAGGTGGAGAGGGTCCTGAACGGCATCAAGCCGAAGCCAATCCTGCACAACCGATAACGCGGCAAACGCAACACGGCAGGGCAAAATTGGGGTATCTCAAAGGAGTTCAGGCGCCACGGTGCCAGCATTAAGAACTCGGCATTAGCAACTTGGGGCGAACGGCGCTTTGCCTGCCGGTGAAAGGCTGTCTGAACCGGTTGAAAACCGGACCTTCAACCAAACATGCCCGGGTTTTCGTCGCTGGCACTGTCAGTAAAAGTTGCCAAACGAAAGTTGACCACCGGCCCGCTTTCCATCGACCCTAACGTGCCAGCGTCACAACGCGGCCCTTTGCCCCAAAAGGGCAAACAATTAGATATCAATGCTTTCAGAAGTAATTGGTGCGGTCGAGAAGACTCGAACTTCCACGGGTGTTACCCCACAGCGACCTCAACGCTGCGCGTCTACCATTCCGCCACGACCGCACATGACTGGTATGAAGGGCGGATAGCAAACCCCTCTTGCGAAGGAAAGGCCTTTTTTCGATGTCTTGTAAATGAACCGCCAGATTGATGAAATTTCCAGTCCCACAACCGGTAATCCCTCCCCTGGCCGGCCTTTGAAAAGCCGCACCGCGGACGGTTGGTACTTTGCAGGCTTTACACTATGGTTGCGTCGGGTAACGCTTATTGGAACGGGGCAACGATGCTATTCGAAACACGCTCGAAACGGGCAGCAGTAAAATGGTAGACTGGATCGTATCAAACGGGTTGACCGGCTATGAAGAGGCTGTGGCGTGGATGGAGGACCGCGTTGCCAGCATTGCTCAGGGCACCGCATCCGAGGCCGTCTGGCTGGTAGAGCATCCGCCACTTTATACCGCGGGCACATCGGCACAGGCCTCCGATCTGGTTGATCCGGACCGCTTTGCGGTACACGCCTCTGCGCGGGGCGGGCAATATACCTATCACGGCCCCGGACAAAGGGTTGCGTATGTCTTGCTGGATGTCGGTGCACGGGGACGGGATGTTCGCGCCTTTGTTCAGCAGTTGGAAGACTGGATCATTACCACTCTCGACAGCTTCAATATCGTCGGTGAACAGCGTGACGGCCGCGTCGGCGTCTGGGTCGCACGCCCCGACAAGGCGCCATTGCCCGACGGCAGCCCGCGCGAAGACAAGATCGCCGCCATCGGCATCCGCATCCGAAAATGGGTCAGCTTTCACGGGATATCGATCAACGTAGAGCCGGATTTAAGCCATTTTGACGGCATCGTGCCCTGCGGCATCACCGGCCACGGTGTTACCAGCCTTGTCGATCTGGGGTTGCCCGTGACGATGGATGATCTTGATGTTGCCCTTAGGGCGGCCTTTGAAAAGACCTTCCCGAAGACACCGCCTATCCCGGACTGAAACAACAACGTCGCCCTGCACCGGCAAAAGATTGAAACGGGCCGCCTTAGTGGCATCGACGGCCCGTAACAGCGTTAGTTCAACGCCTTGTCGGTAATAGCACTTGTCCACGCCCCTTCAGGGGTTGCGGTGATCACAGGATCTGACCCACCTGCCAGCAGCGTGCTGACCGTGCGGGCATAATCAACCGGATCAAGCGCGCCGTTCGAGCCGGCGGTAAGCTTGGCAATCTCGCCCATCATCCGCTTCTGGTGCATTTCAGTCTGCGCGCCGGTTTCGTCATTTTCCAACACGATGCCAGCAGCCTCGTCAGGATTGGCTTCGGCGTATTTCCAGCCCTTCATGCTAGCGCGCACAAACCGCACCATTCTGTCCTCGAACGCCGGATCCTTGAGGTTGTCCTCCAACGCGTAGATCCCGTCCTCAAGCGTCGCGACGCCCTGATCCTCGTATTTGAACGTAATCAGCTCATCCGGGCCAACACCGGCATCAATGACCTGCCAGTACTCGTTATAGGTCATCGTCGAGATGCAATCGGCCTGTCGCTGCAACAGCGGATCAACGTTGAAACCCTGCTTGAGCACCGTGACGCCACCCGCAGAGCCGTCAGTCGCAAATCCCAGTTGGCTCATCCAGCTCAGGAACGGGTACTCGTTACCAAAGAACCAGACGCCGATGGTCTTGTCGGCAAAATCGGCCGGCGACGTGATACCACTGTCTTTCCAGCACGTCAGCATCAGCCCGCTTGATTTGAACGGCTGCGCGATATTGACCACCGGCAGGCCCTTTTCGCGCGCCGCAAGCGCCGAGGGCATCCAGTTAAGCATGATATCCGCACCGCCCCCCGCCAGAACCTGTGGCGGCGCAATGTCCGGACCACCCGGTTTGATGGTAACATCAAGGTCTTCTTCCTCGTAAAACCCTTTGTCCAACGCAACGTAATAGCCCGCAAACTGGGCTTGAGTCACCCATTGCAACTGCAACGTCACCTCGTCAGATGCCTGTGCGCCACTTGCCAAAGCCGCCGCCATCGCACTTCCCAACAACAGTCGTTTCATCATCTTGCTCCTTGTTAAGATACTCATCGGTTTCGTTTTTGCTGCGACGGGTGCCAAAAGGTAACCCACCGCTCGATCGTCGCAATAGTTCCATAAAACGCCGATCCCGCCAGTGCCGCGACCAATATCTCGGCCCAGACCATATCAAGCGACAAACGACCCACCTCGGTCGAGATGCGAAAGCCCATGCCCTTGATCGGCGAGCCAAAGAACTCTGCGACAATCGCACCAATCAACGCAAGCGTGGTGGCGATTTTCAGGCCATTAAAAATGAACGGCATCGCCGCCGGCAGGCGCAGTTTGAACAGCATCTGCCAATATCCCGCCGCATAGGTCTGCATCAGGTCGCGCTGCATCGGCGCACTGGCACGCAGACCCTCGATCAGATTGACCAGCACCGGAAAGAAGACCATCACAACCACAACCGCCGCCTTTGAGTGCCAGTCAAAGCCGAACCACATCACAAGGATCGGCGCAGTGCCAATCACCGGAAGTGCGGCCATAAAATTACCCACCGGCAGCAGCCCGCGGCGCAAAAAATCGCTACGATCCACCAGCAAGCCCACGGCAAATGCCGCCAGAACACCGATTAAATATCCGCTGAGTGCCCCCTTCACGAAGGTCTGGACAAAATCCACCCACAGCACATCTGTGCTGGCCATAAACCGCACCGCAATCGCCGACGGGGGGGGCAGAATCACGGCAGACACTTCAAGCCCGCGCACCACCAACTCCCATACCAGTAAGATTGTGCCGCCAAAAATCGCAGGAACCACAAGGCCGACGCCCCGCACCGCCCCGTACTGCGCCAGCCTGACATTCAACGCCCACGCCGCCACCCAGATGCCAAGAGCCAACAGGACTAACGCCATGGTGCGTCTCCTTCGGGCGCTGTCGACAAAACAACCGGCCTCATCGCTCCAACCCCATCCGTCGCAACGTTACACGCTGCACCACGCCGATGATCCCCACCAGCAGCGCCGCAAGGATCGCCGCCGCAAAAAGCGCCGACCAGATCTGGATCGTCTGGCCATAATAACTTCCCGCCAGCAGCCGCGCCCCCAGCCCGCGCACCGCTCCAGTAGGCAATTCGCCCACAATTGCCCCAACCAGCGAGGCGGCGATCGCGATTTTTAGCGACGTGAAAAGATAAGGCATCGAGGCCGGCAACCGCAGTTTCCAGAACCCCTGCGCACCGCTCGCTGAATATGTCTTGAGCAAATCAAGCTGCATCCCATCGGGGCTGCGCAACCCTTTGACCATGCCGACAACCACCGGAAAAAACGACAGATAGGCACTGATGATCGCCTTTGGCAAAAGCCCCTGTAGCCCGATCGAATTCATAACCACGATGATCATCGGAGCAATCGCTAATATCGGTATCGTCTGGCTGGCGATCGCCCAAGGCATGACGCTCATGTCCATGGCCCGGTTGTGCACCACACCAACCGCCAGCGCGATGCCAAGGCCGGCCCCGATGGCAAAACCCAAAAGCGTGGCACTCAATGTGATGCCCGCGTGAAAGATCAACGAGCGCTTTGAGGTGATGCTCTTTTCTACCGTCGTTTTCCAAAGCTCGACAGCCACCTGATCGGGGCTGGGCAATCGCGGGCGATCTTGCCCGAAGGATGCCGCAAAATGTCCAGGATTGCGCAACAAAAGCGCCACACCGCCTAAGTCGCGCCGCTCAGCAGCCGAAGGCGGGTCAATCACTGCTCCGCTCCGCTCTGCCTGCGTCAGCGCAGAGGCGATGTTCATCGGCATCACCATCAGATACCAAAAGCCAACCAGCACCGCGAGCACACAGGCGACGGGGAGCAGATTACGCATCGGCCATACCCGCCCTCAGCCCTTCGCGCACGCGGTGCGCGATCTCGATAAAGGCCGGCGTGTCTCTGATTTCCAACGGTCTTTCACGTGGCAGCGGGCTGTGAATCACATCCGTGATCCGACCCGGACGCGGCGACATAACCACGATTTTGGTGGACAGATACACCGCTTCGGGGATCGAGTGGGTGACAAAGGCAATCGTTTTTCCGGTGCGCGCCCACAGCTGCAAAAGCTGCTCGTTCAGATGATCGCGCACAATTTCATCAAGCGCCCCGAACGGCTCGTCCATCAACAAAAGGTCGGCGTCAAACGCCAGTGCCCGCGCGATGCTGGCGCGCTGCTGCATCCCGCCCGACAATTGCCACGGAAAGCGCCGCTCGACCCCGACAAGATCAACCAGCGCCAGAACCTCGCGGGTGCGGGCCTCTTGCTCGGCACGGCTAAAGCCCATAATTTCAAGCGGCAGCTTGATGTTTCCCGCGATTGTGCGCCACGGATAAAGGCCAGCCGCCTGAAAAACATAGCCGTAAGCCCGCGCCTGACGTGCCTCGTCCGGCGTCATCCCGTTCACACTCAACGCGCCCGAAGTCGGTGCCTCAAGCGCAGCAATCGAGCGCAGCAAAGTCGTCTTGCCGCAGCCCGATGGCCCGATGAACGACACGAAATCCCCCTTCGAGACTTTCAGGTCAATGTCACTCAACGCCTGAACCGCCCCGTCTGCCGTGTCAAAGGTCAGGTTGACCCCGCGCGCCTCGATGACCACGGAAGGGTCGATCATACGCCTGCCGGAATGTTGAGCGGATTACGCTCTATCTTGCGCGGCGTGTTCAGGGACTTCCATTTCGACAGGGCCTTGGAGGCACTTGCAAATGGCGGTCGGCTGATGAATTTTCCACGCCCCGGTTGCGGCTGGCTGTTTTGCCCGTGGGCCCAGATAACGTCGCCCCTGCTTAAAGTATAGCGCGCCTGAGCGGTTACTTCTTTGCCCTCGAACACGTTGTATTCAATAATGGATTTTTGCGTTGAAGGATGGATCGTCTTCGAGATTGTAGGATCCCAGACAACGATATCGGCATCCGCCCCCGGCACCATTGCCCCCTTCATCGGATAGATATTGAGGATCTTTGCGATGTTGGTCGAGGTGACGGCCACGAATTCCTCGGGCGTCAACCGACCCGTCTCGACACCGTAAGTCCACAGCATCGCAAGCCGGTCCTCCAGCCCGCCGGTGCCATTCGGTATCTTGGTGAAATCGTCGATCCCCATACGTTTTTGCGCATCGGCAAAGGCGCAGTGGTCGGTCGCAACCACCTGCAACGACCCCGCAGCAAGTCCGGCCCAAAGCCCGTCTTGATGCTCTTTTGACCGGAAGGGAGGCGACATCACGCGGCGCGCCGCATATTGCCAGTCCTTGTTGAAATATTCCCCCTCATCCAGCGTCAGGTGCTGGATCAACGGTTCGCCGTAAACGCGCATACCTTTTTGACGGGCGCGCCGGATCGCCTCGTGGGCCTGCTCGCACGACACATGCACGATATAAAGCGGGGTGCCGGCAGCATCGGCAATCATGATTGCACGGTTCGCGGCCTCACCCTCGACCTCGGGGGGACGCGAATAGGCATGCCCCTCGGGGCCGGTGACGCCCTGCGCCAGAAACTTTTGCTGCAATTCCTGCACAATATCGCCGTTTTCGGCATGCACCAACGGGAGCGCCCCAAGCTCGGCACAGCGGCTGAACGAGGCGAACATCTCGTCGTCCTCGACCATCAACGCCCCTTTGTAGGCCATGAAATGCTTGAAGGTGTTGATGCCCCGCTTTTGAACCACGTCTGCCATCTCGTTGAACAGCGTCTCGTTCCAACCGGTAATCGCCATGTGATAGGAGATATCGCAGCAAATCTGGTCTTTTGACTTGGCGTCCCACGCATCAATCGCGTTCAACAGCGATCCGTCCTCGCCGGGCAGGCAAAAATCCACCAGCATTGTGGTCCCGCCAGAGGCCGCGGCAAAGGTGCCCGTCTCGAATGTCTCGGCGGCGGTGGTCCCCATAAAGGGCATTTCCAGATGCGTGTGCGGGTCGATACCGCCGGGGATGACAAAGGCTCCCGAGGCATCGATAACCTCGTCGCCGCGCAGGTTCTCGCCAATCTGGGCAATCTTTTCGCCCTCGATCAAAACATCCGCTACAAACGACCTGTCAGCTGTGACAATCGTGCCGCCTTTGATCACCTTGCTCATTCCAGTCTCCTTTATCCATTTGTTTTCAGATCGCACCGCGCGGGGGTCGGGCCACTCGCCGACCACACCCGAAAGAACGCGGTCACTCCACTATGCCTGCTGTCTCGACAACCGCGTGAAACAGCACATTCGTCCCTGCGGCGGCCCACTCTGCGCTGATTTCTTCGGCCTCGTTATGGCTCAGCCCGTCAACGCAGGGACACATGATCATCGCCGTTGGTGCCACACGATTGATCCAGCACGCATCGTGACCGGCTCCTGACACAAGATCCATGTGGCTGTACCCTAACCGTTCGGCCGCCTCGCGCACCGCACTGACGCAGCCTTCGTCAAAGGTCACAGGGTCAAAATGGCCAACCGGTTCGATCGATATCCCAAGGCCGAGATCCTTGGCGATTTCTGCCGCTTCGACTTCAAGCAAGCTGCGCATCGACGTCAACTTCTCAAGGTCGGGGGACCGGAAATCGACGGTAAAGACAGCTTTTCCAGGGATCACGTTACGCGAATTGGGGTACACGTTTGCCTGCCCCACAGCACCAACCGCAGCGGGCTGATGGTCCATTGCGATCCGGTGCACGGCCTCGGTGATCCGCGCCATGCCAAGCCCCGCATTCACCCGCATGTTCATCGGCGTGGAGCCGGTGTGGGCATCGCGGCCTGTCAACGTAACCTCGAGCCACCACAGCCCCTGCCCGTGGGTCACAACACCGATATCGCGCCCTTCCGCTTCAAGGATCGGCCCCTGCTCGATGTGCAATTCGAAAAAGGCGTGCATCTTGCGCGCGCCCACCTCTTCTTCTCCGCGCCATCCGATCCGGGTCAGCTCGTCCCCAAAAGCCAGCCCATCGGCATCCTTGCGCGCGTAAGCGAAGTCTTGGGTGTGGATGCCCGAAAAAACGCCCGAGGCCAGCATCGCGGGCGCAAAACGGGTGCCTTCCTCATTTGTGAAATTCGTCACCACGATCGGATGGCGTGTCTTGATCCCAAGGTCGTTGAGGGAACGGACAATCTCCAACCCGCCCAAAACACCCAGCACACCGTCGTATTTTCCGCCCGTCGGCTGCGTATCGAGATGAGAGCCCACATAAACCGGAAGGGCGTCGGGATCTGTGCCTTCGCGGCGGGCAAACATGTTGCCCATCTGGTCAAGGCCCATCGTGCAGCCTGCCGCCTCGCACCAGCTTTTGAACAATGCACGCCCTTTGGCATCGTCATCGGTGAGTGTCTGGCGGTTGTTGCCACCCGCAATTCCGGGACCTATTTTGGCCATCTCCATCAGACTGTCCCACAGTCGATCACCGTTGATTTTGAGGTTTTCACCGGGCGCAGCCATTGCTGGTATCCTTTTGCCAAAGCGCGCTGCGCACTGCGCCGCACAAGTTTTGTTGACCGTTTGGTCAGAATTACGCTACCACGGTTCCAAGGGCAGTCAAGAAAAAGGCCACGTGGCAATGCCTGTCGATCCGGCAAACGCCGCATTTACGGGCAAGGTACCAAAAAGGACCACAGGAAAAGCTGGCAACACACGGCAATGCGCCGCCTCTTGCGGACCTTGAAAGGAAAAAGCAGGCACGATGATCGCTCAGAAACCCCGCACCCGCATCCAGCAAAAAAACATCGACGCGATCCTCGAAGCAGCACTTGATGTCTTTGCCGCCCACGGGTTTCGCGGTGCGACGCTGGATCAGATTGCATCAGCCGCAGATCTGTCAAAGCCCAATCTGCTGTACTATTTTCCCGGTAAAGAGGCCATTCACACTGCTCTTTTGTCGGGGTTGATGGACACATGGCTTGATCCGTTACGCGCCGTCAACGCCCAAGGCGAACCTGTCGAGGAACTGCTGTGTTATGTCCACCGCAAGCTTCAGATGAGCCGCGACCTGCCCCGCCAAAGTCGCCTGTTCGCCAATGAAATCCTGCACGGCGCACCAAACCTTTCGGGTACTCTGGGCGCGGGATTGAAGCCCTTGGTCGACGAAAAGGCAAAGCTGATCAAAGAATGGATCGCGCGCGATCAACTGGCCCCCGTTCACCCCTATCATCTTATCTTTTCGATCTGGTCCCTGACCCAGCACTATGCCGATTTCGACGTACAGGTACGCGCCGTTCTACCCAAAACAGAAAGCCGCAACCCCTTTCCAGAGGCTGCGCACTATCTTGATACGCTGTTTCGCAAGCTGCTGACGCCTGCCCCGTAACCGCCCTATTCCGCGGCTTGCACCACCGAGGGGTTGTTGGGATGCGTTGTCCAGTCTGCCGGTTCAGCCATAACCTCTCGGCCCGTGCGTGGATCGACCACGCCTGCCTCAAGACGCTCCATCGTGATGCAATTCTCGACGGGGCAGACATTGACGCACAAGTTACAGGCCACACATTCCGCGTCGATCACCTCGAACACGCGGTCCGGCGACATCGAGATCGCCTGATGGGACGTGTCCTCGCAGGCTGCGTAGCAGCGCCCGCATTTGATGCAATCATCCTGACTGATACGGGCTTTTGTGACGTAATTCAGGTTGAGATACTGCCATTCCGTCACATTCGGCACCGCCCGCCCCGAAACCTCGGCGACACTTGAATAGCCTTTCTCATCCATCCAGCTTGACAGGCCGGACTTCATTTCCTCGACGATCTTGAAGCCATAGGTCATCGCCGCAGTACAGACCTGAACATTGCCCGCACCCAGAACCAGAAACTCGGCCGCGTCGCGCCACGTGGTGACCCCGCCGATGCCACTGATCGGCAAGCCGCGGGTTTCGGCATCCCGTGCGATGCTGGCCACCATGTTCAGCGCGATCGGTTTGACCGCAGGACCGCAGAAACCACCATGACTCCCCTTGCCGTCAATCGAGGGTTCAGGCGACATCGTATCCAGATTGACCGATGTTATCGAGCTGATCGTATTGATCAAAGACACTGCATCTGCGCCGCCTGCCATGGCCGCGCGGGCCGGATAGCGCACGTCAGTGATGTTCGGGGTCAACTTTACGATCACAGGCATGCGCGAATATTGCTTGCACCAACGCGTCACCATCTCGATGTATTCGGGCACCTGCCCGACAGCCGCTCCCATCCCGCGCTCTGACATCCCGTGCGGGCAGCCAAAGTTCAGTTCGATCCCGTCGGCACCGGTGTCCTCCACCAAGGGCAAAATATCGCGCCACGCCTGTTCCTCGCACGGGACCATTATGCTGACAATCATGGCGCGGTCAGGATAATCGCGTTTAACGGCCTTGATCTCGCGCAGGTTCACCTCAAGCGGGCGATCGGTGATCAACTCGATGTTGTTAAGCCCCAAAAGCCGCCGGTCCGCGCCGTAGATCACGCCGTAGCGCGGTCCGTTCACGTTGACCACCGGTGGCCCTTCGCTGCCCAGCGTTTTCCACACGACACCGCCCCAGCCCGCGTCAAAGGCGCGGCGCACGTTATATTCCTTGTCGGTGGGCGGCGCCGAAGCGAGCCAGAAGGGGTTCGGTGATTTGATACCCGCGAAATAGGTGGTGAGGTCAGCCATTTGTCAGTCTCCCTTATTCGGCGGCCACGGGAATAATCCCGCTCAGTGTTACGTGAATGTCTTCGGCGGCATCGCGCCCTTCGGCAACAGCCGTCACGGTCAGATCATCCCCGCCGGTCGCGCAATCGCCCCCCGCCCAGATACCGTTGACCGAGGTCCGCCCCGCCCCTGTGACGGCAATTTTGCCCCGCTCGAACGCCAGCAACGACGGCGCATCACCAAGCGTCTGGCCAATCGCCTTGAACACCTGATCCGCCTTGAGGGTAAAGGTCTCTCCGGTGGGTTCCAGCCCGCTTGGCCCTTTGCGGGTATAGCCGAACTCGACCTCGCTGACCGGTCCTTTGCCTTTGAAATGCAAGGGCTGCGCGTTGGTGATGATCCGGACCCCCGAATGGGCGGCATGATCTTGCTCGTAGCGGCTTGCGCTCATCTTGTCGCGGCCCCGACGGTACACGATCGTCACCGTTTCAGCCCCCAGAAGCTTTGCCTGAACAGCGGCGTCTACCGCCGTCATGCCACCGCCGATAACAACAATATCACGTCCGACAGGCACCTGCGCCTTGTCGGTCGCCTGTCGCAAACGCGCGATGAAATCTACCGCGTCAACGACGTTCTCAAGGTCTTCGCCGTCAGTCTCAAGCGCATTGACCGCCGACAGTCCAACTGCAAGGAAAACCGCGTCAAACTCCGATTTCAAAGTGTCCAGATCAAGGGTCCGGCCCAGTGCGCGCCCCGTCTGAACCGTGATGCCCCCGATCCGCAGTAACCACTCCACCTCGGCCTCGGCAAACCCATCAACAGTTTTATAGGCCGCAATCCCGAATTCATTCAGCCCGCCCGCCTTTTCACGAGCATCAAACACGGTGACGTCATGCCCGTGCATCGCGAGCCGGTGCGCACACGAAAGCCCCGCCGGCCCCGCCCCCACGACCGCGATCTTGCGCCCTGTCACTGCGGCACGCGTGAAAGGATGGCCCGCGCGGGCCATAACCGTGTCGGTTGCAAACCGCTGCAAACGGCCGATGTCCACCGGTTGCCCCTCGGCGGCCTCACGGACACAGGCCTGCTCACACAAAGTTTCCGTCGGACAAACCCGCGCGCACATCCCCCCCAGAATATTCTGGTCAAAGATCGTCTTGCCAGCATCGCCGGGCTTTCCGGTCTGGATCTGGCGAATGAAAAGCGGGATATCGATGCCTGTCGGACACGCTGTGATGCACGGCGCGTCATAGCAAAAATAGCAACGATCCGCCGCGACCGCCGCCTCGTGCGCATCCAGAGCCGGATGCATATCCGCAAAACCGGCCTCATAATCCTCGGCCCTCATACGGCCCGATACGATCCCGGGGGTCGTTGGTCCGGTTATGCTTGATGTTTTGGTCATCGTCGTCTCCCAAGCGGCAGGTCACCTTTGGTAAAAAGCTCGCACAGGTCCGATTTTTTATCAAATGGTAAATTTCTAAACACCGGTCGCTTTGCAAAACAGCCGCAAAAGCGACCACCCAAACGACCCCTGCACCCGTTTACGATACAAAAT
>JBLIFE010000029.1:0-12319 GCA_047633515.1 Paracoccaceae bacterium
AAAGTCATAGCCCGCAAAGATCAAACCAGCCTCGATACGCACCATATCCAGCGCCTCAAGGCCCATCGGCTCCAGCCCATAAGGCTTGCCAACCTCCCAGATGGCTTCGAAAATTTCGGCGCAATCTTTGGGATGGCACATGACCTCATAGCCCAATTCGCCGGTATAGCCGGTGCGCGAGATAACAAACGGTGTGCCACTTTCATTGCGCAGCCGCGCGGGCGTGAACCGGAACCAGCCCAACTGGTCGAACTCGGGATTGTGCGGAGCCGTCCACACCAGCTCGCGCAACAGATCGCGCGAGGATGGCCCCTGCACGGCAACGTTGTGCAACTGGTCTGTCGAAGAGCGCACCATCGCCTTGAGCCCAAGTTTTTCAGCCTGTTCGCGTATCCATTCGCCCCCGTAGTCAGAGCCACCGATCCAGCGGAAGTTGTCCTTGCCAAGTCGAAAAACGGTGCCGTCGTCGATCATTCCACCGTGCTCGTAGCACATGGCAGTATAAACGACCCCGCCCACGGCCAGCGTTTTCATGTTGCGGGTAAAGACATACTGGCACAGCGCCTCGGCATCCGGTCCTGTGATCTCGAATTTGCGCAGCGGCGACAGATCCATGATCACCGCCTTTTCGCGACAGGCCCAATACTCCTTGATCGGGCCACTTTCAGCAAAACAACTGGCAAGCCAATAGCCGTTATACTCGATAAAATTGCGAGTGTGCTTGGCAAAGCTGTCATGAAAGCCGGTTTGTTTGGTCATCTTGAATTCCGCATCTGGTGTTGTCCGGTAAGCAACGGAGCGTTGAAAGGTTTCTTTGCCCGAATAGGTGCGAACGTGGATATCCGTTGGATTCCAGCCATTTGCGGCAGTGGTATCATCAGGACAGGCCGAGGAAACACACACAATATCCGTGAGCGCGCGCAGCAGCACATAGTCACCCGGCCGTGACCAGGGTTCATCCGCATACATCACACCGTGGTCATCGATGCTTGTATTGAAAAAGAAATTGATCGCCATCCAACCCGGACGCCCCGACACATTGAAATGTGACAGTGCCGTATTGAAATTGTCAGAGCAGTTCACATGCCCCGGATAGCCGATATCATCGTAGTATTTCGACGAGCATGCCAAGGCGAACGCATCGTGTCGCCCGCAAGTGTCCTGTACCACCTCGACCAGCGGTAACATCTCCTGATCGTAGTATTTCGCATGCAATCCCGGCATCGGGTAAGAATGCCCCATCAAAGTGCGTGTGGTTGTAACATCCAGAGCGTGCTCGATGCCTTTGTCGAGTTTGCGTGCCGAGAAGCATTCAAAATCGGTACATTGCCGACCATCCACATCAAGGATCTGGATATAATCGCCGGCTTTTACAAAAAATGCCTCGGCGGTTCGTGTATGCACCCGGATATCCTGCATCGGGTCGGCCAACGGATCAGGCAAGGCGAACCGCGTGTGGTGTTTGAGAACAGAACGCTTGAGCATCACCGTCAATGGCGTGGCGGTATTCTGGGCTTCGAAATCCATGACGCCACCGGGCGCTGCGACAATCACGATCCCACTGCGGGTGATTGTAAAGCTTTGCGAGGTTTTAGCGGGGGTCGCGGGATCGAAGAACCGCACAGAACGGGCCTGACCAAGGTCAAGGCCACGCGCCTCAAGGCCCATCCGTAGCCCACGCAACGACTTTTCTGTGCTGCCAAGCAGCGCCTTCAGGCCCGCCGCATCCGCGTTGGGCGCCTCTCCGATAATTGCCGTATCAATCACGCCAGCCTCATCAGCGGCCACAATCTCGCACGGCTGGCCGCCCTCGTCATTGGTGACACTCAGAGTATCGCCGGGCTCAACCGAAAGCAAAATGGCACCGCATCCCTCGACGACATAGCGTTCCATCCCACGTGGTAGTGAAAAAACCGCAGGCTCGATGATCCGACTTGGCTTTGGGGGCCCTGAAATCACTGTTGGATAGCTGCTTAACATCGCTCTCTCCCAGATCAACGTATGTTGCATGAGTGGAATAATTATTTATTCAAGAGAATATAATCTCTTTGTAGAATCAGCAAATAAAAAGCGAACGCCCAAATGACGATAAACCTTCAAGGCGCAAGCAACCGGCCGCCGGCGAGACCCCCACAACAGATGTGGCGGCCCCTTTTGCACCGAACCTGAGCATCCTGACAAAGCAGATTACGCTGTCAGCCCCTCAGGTTCTTTCAAGCCGTTTGCCCGGCAACACGCGGTCAGGGTATTGGCCAGCAGACACGCGATTGTCATCGGGCCAACCCCGCCCGGCACAGGTGTGATCGCACCTGCAACAGCTGCGCAACTGTCATAATCGACATCCCCCACCAGCCGTGTTTTCTCACCGTTGGCAACGCGGTTGATGCCCACATCAATCACCGTCGCCCCCGGTTTGATCCAGTCACCCGGCACCATTTCCGGCCGCCCGACCGCAGCCACAACGATATCGGCCCGACGCACAACATCAGGCAGGTCTCTGGTGCGGCTATGGGCAATCGTCACTGTACAACTGTCGCCCAGCAGCAACTGCGCCATGGGTTTGCCGACAATATTACTGCGCCCGATAACAACCGCATCCAGCCCTGAAAGGCTCCCGTGAATCGCGCGCAACATCATCAAACACCCCAAAGGCGTGCACGGGACCATGCTTTTTTGTCCCGTGGCCAACAGCCCGACATTGGAAATATGGAACCCGTCAACATCCTTTGCCGGATCAATCGACCCAATGACCAGCTGTTCGTTCAAATGCTTGGGTAGGGGCAGTTGAACCAGAATACCGTGAATCGTTTCATCCGCGTTCAATGCCTCGATGACCGCAAGCAAATCGGCCTCGGAGGTTTGCACATCCAGCCGGTGCTCCACGGACTTCATGCCCACCTCGAGCGTCATTTTCCCCTTTGAGCGGACATAAACTTGACTGGCGGGATCCTCGCCCACCAGAACCACGGCCAGACCCGGCACAAGGCCATGCTCCGCCTTCAGCCGCGCAACATGTGAACCCACCTGTCCCCGGACATCCGCGGCAAACGCTTTGCCGCTTATAACTTTTGCTGTCATATCACTTTTCCAGTTCTTTTGTGTGCGGCGCCGCGAAAGTCCCCGTGGCCGCCCCGTTCCCTGAAGCCGTCAGGATCAGAACAAGCCCTCGATCTGGCCTGCATCATTCAACATGATCGCCTCTGCCGAAGGAACCCGCGGCAATCCGGGCATTGTCATGATCTCGCCACACACAACAACCACGAAACCCGCCCCTGCCGATAGCCGTACTTCGCGGATCGGTAAAGAATGGCCAACAGGCGCCCCCCGCAGGCTCGGATCGCTTGAGAAACTGTACTGTGTCTTGGCCATACAGACCGGCAAATGCCCGTAACCGGCATCTTCCCATTGCTTGAGTTGGTCGCGAATTTTTTTGTCAGCCACAACCTCGTCTGCGCGGTAAATCCGCTTAGCAACGGTTTCGATCTTGTCCATCAAACTCAACTCATCGGCATAAAGCGGCGCAAACTGCGATATGCCACTTTCGGCGATTTCTGCAACACGCGTCGCAAGCTCTTTTATCCCTTCAGAGCCCTTGGCCCAATGTTTACACAAGATCGCCTCAGAGCCCTGCCCCGCGACAAAGCTATGAACAGCAGCGATTTCGGCCTCGGTATCACCGTGGAAATGGTTGATCGCAACAATCACCGGCACGCCGAAGCTTTTTATGTTCTCGATATGACGCCCCAGATTGGCACAACCCGATTGAACCGCCGCCACATTTTCCGCAGCAAGATCCGCCTTAACTACCCCGCCGTTCATCTTCATCGCGCGCACCGTGGCCACCAAAACGACGCAATCAGGCGCGAGACCCGCCTTGCGACACTTGATATTCATGAATTTCTCGGCCCCCAGATCCGCCCCAAAGCCGGCCTCTGTCACCACGTAATCAGCCAGCTTGAGGGCCGTCGTCGTGGCCACAACGGAGTTGCACCCGTGTGCGATATTGGCAAACGGCCCACCGTGCACAAAGGCCGGATTATTTTCGAGCGTTTGAACGAGGTTCGGTTGCATCGCCTGTTGGAGCAGAACTGCCATGGCCCCGTCTGCTTTCAGATCGCGGGCGTAAATCGGGTTGCGGCCTCGGGTGTACGCCACGATAATATCACCAAGACGCTTTTGCAGATCCTCCATATCTGTCGCAAGACACAAGATCGCCATGACTTCGGAAGCCACCGTGATGTCGAAACCGGTCTGGCGCGGAAACCCGTTGGCCACCCCACCAAGTGATGTCACAACGTCGCGCAAGGCGCGGTCGTTCATGTCCAGCACCCGACGCCAGACAACACGACGCTCGTCAATGTCCAGAACGTTGCCCCAATAGATGTGGTTATCAATCAGCGCGCTGAGCAGATTATGAGCCGAAGTAATGGCATGGAAATCGCCCGTGAAATGCAGGTTCATCTCTTCCATCGGTACAACCTGCGCATAGCCGCCACCAGCAGCCCCGCCCTTCATGCCAAAACAAGGGCCCAGCGAGGCTTCGCGGATACAGATCGCCGCCTTCTTTCCGATCGCGTTCAAACCATCGCCCAGACCAACAGTAGTGGTCGTTTTACCCTCGCCAGCGGGCGTCGGGTTGATCGCTGTCACAAGGATCAGCTTGCCGTCCTTTTTTCCCTTCTGGGCGGCAATAAACTCTGCCGAAACCTTGGCTTTGTCATGACCGAACGGCAACAGGTCGTCAGACGGTATGCCCAACTTGGCACCGATTTCCTGAATGGGGCGCTTGCGGGCTTCGCGGGCGATCTCGATGTCTGATTTGAAACTCATGCGACGTCTCCTGTTGCGCGCAACACCCGTCCGGCAGCGCTTGTTATATTTTTCTGCTCGTTGTGGGCTTCCACAGATACTGCCATGGGCTCCCACAAAGTAATTTCAGGTATGAAACCGCTGAAAAACAGCAATTTCAGAGCGGGGCCACAGCCTTCAAAGCTCCATATTCCCGATTGCACGACATAGAATCTCATGCATGGCAACTTTCCCCATGGTCATAAATTTTTCCCTCCAGTCAACTAGAAACGTACTGGAAAATGCGCAACAGACCAATCAGGGTTCATGATAAAAAATCCCGCCTGCCCCGTTCCAAGCTAAACTGCAGGCACGGCAATTTTGCCCATCGGCATCACGCCAAACGGTCACCTTGAATACCAGTCATGGGCGAGTTCAAACATCAAGTGCAACGACAGCCTGTTTTTAGATACCGGAGTTACGACAGCTTTTAATGTATAAGGAATCTTCTTCCGCCGGATCACGCGACATCTCTAGAAACCATGACACCAACGCGTCGTCACATTCGACGCTGTCCACATTTTACAAGAATATGCAGTTACCGGTTCTCCCTAACGACAGCAGATCGGCAAGTGTTTATCCGGAGCGCCCGTTCGTCGATCAAGCCCACGCAATCCGTCGATATCTCGATCGTGGCAATGTCGCACGTCACAGCGGTGTGCCCGTCACGTCCAGTCGTGAAGTCCTCGCTGTCCAACACGTTTTTGATATCGAACAGGAACAGGTTGGTGCTGTTGCCGCCCCTCTACGACGAAGTTTCCGGTAACGCGCATTGCCCCTGAACGGTGCCGAATTGCCGTTTGCAATCGCCGCGAGAGCCCTCAAGCGCCGGAATGCTGACTTCAAACATTGAAAAACACTCTGAAACCGCCTTGTAAAGTCGAGCGTTCCAGATAGCATCGTCCCCTTGGGAGGATGTTTAAATGAAAATTATGAATTCACTTTTGTCCGGTGTGGCGGTTGCGGTTGCGCTGTCTCTTGCCGGGCCCGCTGCTGCACAGGATTGCCCGCGCGGCGATCTGGATAAACGCTACTGCGATGTGAATGGCGACCTGATTGCCGACACACCAACCGATCCTGCGGATCTGGTTGACCCTGATACGCTGATTTTTGCCTACACGCCGGTTGAAGATCCCGCCGTTTACAAAACAGCTTGGTCGGACTTTCTGACGCATCTTGAAGCCGAAACAGGCAAGTCGGTTATGTTTTTTCCCGTCCAGAGCAACGCTGCACAGATCGAGGCAATGCGCTCTGGTCGTCTGCATATTGCGGGCTTCAACACCGGCTCCAATCCACTCGCCGTGAATTGCGCAGGCTTCAACCCGTTCACGATCATGGCGTCCAAGGACGGCAATTTCGGGTACGAGATGGAAATCATCACCTATCCCGGCTCGGGCATCGAAAAGGTCGAGGACATCAGGGGCAAGCAATTGGCCTTTACGTCGCCTACCTCGAATTCGGGTTTCAAGGCGCCAAGCGCGATCTTGAAAGGCGATTTCGACATGCTACCAGATCGCGACTTTGAGCCGGTCTATTCAGGCAAGCACGACAACTCGATCCTTGGCGTGGCCAACAAAGACTATATGGCGGCCTCTATCGCGAACTCGGTCAAGGCACGCATGATCAGCCGCGAGGTCATCACCGAAGATCAGGTTGTGACAATCTACAAGTCGCAGACCTTCCCGACCACGGGTTTTGGCACCGCGCACAACCTCACACCCGAGTTGAAGGACAAGATCCGCAACGCATTCCTGAACTTCGAGTGGGCAGGCACGTCGCTTGAGGCCGAATTCGAAAAGTCGAACGAGGGCCAGTTCCTCGAGATGACCTATCAGGAATTCTGGGAAGTGATCCGCAAGATCGACACCGCGAATGGCGTTAGCTATTCCTGCGAATAATGACTGAAGGGGCGGGTCTTTGGACCCGCCTTTTCCAATAAAAACACCGGGGCGGGGAGGCTTTCATGCTGAGGCTCAAGAAGCTTGTGAAGACATACAAGACTGGCGATCAGGCCTTGAAGGCAGTTGACCTGCAAGTGCCGGAGGGTCAGGTTCTGGCCCTCATCGGCCCGTCAGGTGCAGGTAAATCCACGCTCATCCGCTGTATCAACCGACTGGTCGAGCCGACCTCGGGCGAGGTTTATCTGGGCGATGTGGAGTTGACCGGATTGTCATCCGGTGCCTTGCGGCGCGAACGTCGTCGCATGGGAATGATCTTTCAGGAATACGCACTGGTGGAGCGCCTGACCGTAATGGAAAACGTCCTGTCGGGCCGTTTGGGTTATGTCGGTTTCTGGCGCAGCTTTTTGCGACGGTTCCCTCAGTCGGATGTGGACGAAGCGTTTCGCCTGCTTGACCGGGTCGGGCTGGCGCATATGGCCGACAAACGGGCCGACGAGCTTTCGGGCGGACAACGCCAAAGGGTCGGCATCTGCCGCGCCCTGATCCAGAATCCCGCGCTGTTGCTGGTGGACGAGCCGACCGCGTCGCTTGACCCCAAAACATCCCGCCAGATCATGCGCCTGATTTGCGAGCTGTGCAAAGAACGCGGGCTGGCCGCAATCATTAACATTCATGACGTCGCATTGGCGCAGATGTTCGTCCAACGGGTCATCGGATTGCGGTTCGGTGCGGTTGAATTCGATGGTCCGCCCGATGGGCTGACGCCAGACGTGTTGACCACGATTTACGGAGAAGAAGACTGGGAAGCGACGATCGAGGCCGTCGATGAAGACGACGCCGAGGATGCCGCATGAGCGATGTGTCCGCACTGATCGGCAAACCGTGGAAAAAGCCACCGTTTATCCAGCGACCATGGCTAAGAAGGGCCTTGTTGCTCGGGTTTGTCGCCTATCTGATTGCCGCGTTTCTGACAATCGACGTGAACTGGTCCCGCGTCTATGATGGTCTGGAACGGGGTCAAAAATTCGTGCTGGCGTTTACCAACCCTGATTTCACATCCCGCTCTACCGACATCTGGGAAGGGATGATAGAGAGTATCATCATGACCGTAGCTGCATCGGTGGTGGGCATTACCATTTCCATCCCGATTGCCTTAGGTGCCGCGCGTAACGTGGCGCCACTTCCGGTCTATCTGATCTGTCGCTCGATAATTGCCATCAGCCGCGCCTTACAAGAGATTATCGTCGCAATCCTGTTGGTCGCTATTTTCGGCTTCGGTCCACTTGCCGGCTTCCTGACCCTGAGCTTTGCCACCATCGGTTTTCTGTCCAAATTGCTGGCCGAAGATATCGAAAGCATGGACAAAGTGCAGGCCGAAGCGATCAAAGCATCCGGAGCGCGCTGGACGCAATGGATCAATTACGGGGTCCAGCCGCAGGTTATGCCGCGCCTGATCGGGTTGTCGATATACCGCGTTGATATCAATTTCCGCGAAAGCGCGATACTCGGACTTGTTGGCGCGGGGGGCATCGGAGCCACGCTAAACACCGCGTTCGACCGTTACGAATATGACACGGCTGCGGCCATCCTTTTGATCATCATCGTGATCGTCATGGCGTTGGAATATCTGTCGGGCGTGATCCGGGCGAGGGTGCAATAATGCCGGTGCAGGATTTGAAAGGCCAGAAAATCTGGCAACGTCGTACAGGCCGCGAAAGTCTGGCCCATTGGGTCATGTGGCTGACCGGGGTCGCAATCTTTGCCTATTGCTGGCAGATGATTTCGGCCTCGACCACATGGTTCTTTGTCTGGGATGCGCCGCGCATCGCGGATGACATCTGGACGCGGGCAACGCCCCCGCGCTGGGCATACATCACACAATTGGGCAAGCCCATCTGGGACACGCTCAACATTGCAACTCTGGGCACGATCATCTCGCTGATCCTTGCGATCCCAGTGGCATTTCTGGCTGCGCGCAACACGACGCCGTCGCGTTTTTTCATCCGGCCCATCGCGTTGTTGATCATTGTGTCAACGCGGTCGATCAACTCGTTGATTTGGGCGTTGCTGCTGATCGCAATCATCGGGCCGGGTGTGCTTGCGGGTGTGATCGCCATTGCAATCCGGTCTATCGGGTTCTGCGCCAAGCTGCTTTACGAGGCGATTGAAGAGATCGACGAAACCCAGGTAGAGGCAATAACCGCGACCGGTGCGTCGCGCTGGCAGGTCATGGCGTACGGCATCGTGCCACAAATCATGCCCGCATTCGCAGGCATCGCCGTGTTCCGTTGGGACATCAACATCCGCGAAAGCACCGTTCTGGGGCTGGTTGGCGCCGGCGGGATCGGCTTGCAGCTGTCATCCTCGCTGAACGTCCTTGCATGGCCGCAAGTGTCCCTGATCTTGCTTGTTATATTGGTAGCAGTCGTCATTTCGGAATGGGTATCCGCCAAAGTTCGGGGGGCTATAATTTGAACACGCAGGAGGCTTTTGCAGCCTACGAAAGCGTCCGCCACCGGCTACCGACGACGACATCGAAATCAGTTGGCCTCCGGCGGCCGAACCTTGACGCAATCGCAGAAGAATTCGACACTTTTTTTCTGGATGCTTTCGGTGTTCTCAACATCGGCGAAACAGCCATTCCCGGCGTCCCCGAACGTGTGGCGGGCCTGCAAAAAGCAGGCAAGCGGGTGCTGATCGTGTCAAACGCTGCGGGTTTTCCGCACGCAAACCTGATGGAGAAATACAAGCGTCTCGGTTACAATTTCGATCCCGACGATGTCATTACCAGCCGCAAGGCCCTGCTTGAGGGTCTTGCTTCGGAACCGTCGCGCCAGTGGGGTCTGATTGCGACCGAAAGTCTTGGTCGCGCCGATATCGAGCATCTTCATTGCACGTTTCTTGCCGAAGATCCCGCCGCCTATTTGGCAGCCGACGCTTTTTTGTTGATCGGCAGCGCAGCCTGGACCCAGGAACGGCACGCACTGCTCGAGGCAACGCTTCTTGCAAACCCCCGTCCGGTCTACGTCGGCAACCCCGACATCGTCGCCCCTCGCGAAGGCGGCTTTTCGACCGAACCGGGCGCCTTTGCGCACCGTCTGGCGGATCGCACCGGCGTGGTGCCCCGTTTTTTCGGCAAGCCCTTTGCCAATATATTTGATCTCGCCTTTGCACGACTGGACCACCACGATCCTGCGCGCGTCGTTATGGTTGGCGACAGTCTTCATACCGATATTCTGGGTGGTCAGGTTGCAGCTGTCAAAACAGCACTGATTGCAGGATTCGGGTTTTTCGCAGGCTCAGACGTAACGGCGGCTATCCAAAAATCAGGGATTCAACCTGACTTCATCCTCGACCGGCCATAACGGTCGAACCCGGCACCGGTTAACACGTCAGGGTCGACATTCAGGTCATCACGACCTGTAGCAGATCGTCGAGTGGAACCCCATTCCTGATCGCCACGCCGTGCAGCAAACGCTTTGCGCAACGCGCCTAACAGAAAACCCCGCAAGACAAAGCCGCACACAAGTGACCAAGCGGCGAAGGATTGGCCGCGGGTTATCCCCTGAACAGCAAGGGGTCTAAGTTCACACCAATTAGTCTACCCCAGACTGAAAGACACAATCCGCCAGTCCGAGGTAAAGAGACAACTGATAGTGGATCAAATTGGTGACAAGACAAATTAGAATGCGTCAAACTCTGGAACGGTCCCGAGCCTGGCAAGAAAAGTCGGCACCCCGACCTCACCAGTGCTTAGGTCTTCGATAACCATATAAGCGTCGGCACCGACGCAATCCTCGGACCGGCACTCCCGATTGGCACGTTCCTCGGCTTGTGAGGCCGTGGTATATTGGATTTGTTTACCAATCTGCAAACTGGCCTGCTTTGCACGCCCACTCGTCTTTTCAACGTATGTTTGGCAAATATAGTGAACTTTCTCGGTGATTTCTTCTGACTGGGCCATGGTTTCTTCCTCGGCTGAACATACGAACAAAGTAAGAACAAATTTCGAGTTTGACAAGAGGCCACAGTCAAGCACATGCGTTTTGACGATCCGGCACAAACACTCCGGTTTCAAAGCAATGGCTAGGCGAAGTAAGGTCACATTCCACAACCACGTTGACGCATTGCCCACAACACAGGCAGAAGACCCAGATGGTTTATAATGCGTTCCTTTCATTTCTTCTGATATGCGCCGCCGTGATCTGGCCGCTCGACAGTTTTGCACAAACTCGACCTGCACCGGAACACCGGAGTAGCAAGGACGACGTTTACCGTGCTGATCTGAACCCTCTTTGCGGTGCCGGGCAAGCCTTGGGCGATGGATGCGCCGCGATCAGGGCACGCAAGATAGTTGACGCGTCAGCCTTGCCTTGGCGCGTGATCGGGCGCGTTAATTTTGCAGGCACCCGGAGTCGCAGCCATTGTACCGGCACTCTGGTGTCCGAGAGCATTGTGCTCACCGCCGCACATTGTTTGTACAATTCCCTGCGTGCAACATGGATTCCCGCGCAAAGCCTGCGTTTTGTAGCGGGGTATGACCGCGGTAAATGGGTCGCCGTGTCGGATGTTGAAAGGTATATTCTGGCTCCTTTTTACGCCCCCCAGACACGTAATTTCGCGCTAGCGCCGTCAGTCGATTGGGCTTTGCTTGTGCTCAGGCACCCGATTGGTCGTGAGACGGGTTTTGCGCCGCTCTCTGCAATGTCAGCTGAACAGATGCGCACAGCACAGGTGTTTCTTGCCGGCTATGCGGGTCTGCGCCCACATGTTCTGTCAGTGGCCGAGACGTGTGGATCGCCGGTTCAACGCCCCGGGAGTGGCGCGATTATAACAGGTTGTGCCGCGATGAACGGCGATTCTGGCGCGCCGCTTTTGGTAATCGAGGATGGTATTCCAAAGGTGATCGGTGTTTTGTCAGCCGTCACAGTTGGTGCTACCGGATTGCAAAACATAAGCGTGCCTGTGTCATCCATTTCCACGGCCCTGCGAATTGAAACACAGCAATAGCGATAGCGCCTCTTCAAAATGGTACGACTTGGCCCATCATTGCCCCCACACCTGCGTCGCATGGCATTTCAAGAGCCGCTTTTTCGGAATCCGGGACAAAGCGACCGTTATCCAAGCACTTGGAGAGCACCCCAAAGCGTGGGGCAATTGCGTTTTCGGGATGATCTGACATATTTCCTCGATGCCTGTACCGTCCGAAATTCTTCGACTCAAACGCCGCCTTTTCGGGATTAGCCCGATGATCTGGCGGCGGGTGTTGGTGTCCTCGTCCACCAGTTTGCGTGAGTTGCACGGGATCCTTCAGGCCGCGATGGGGTGGGATGGCATTCACCTTTTTCAATTTGATGTTAGGGCCGTGTGCTACGGGTCTTGGGAATTGCATGCAGCGGACCCGGATATTTCTCTGAGCGACTTTGGGCTTCGACCGGTAATCCCCCCATTTTTAGCGGGGTGCGGTCGTAGAACTCACGCGGCCATTTTCAGTTTCTGTGCGGGGTGAGGGCGATCAAGAAACGATCCATTGGATCGTTTCCGCCCCGAACAGGCGAAGCCCCGGGTCA
>JBLIFE010000030.1:0-12305 GCA_047633515.1 Paracoccaceae bacterium
ATCCTCAGGCTGCTATCCTTGGGTGCACCCATTACCCGCTCTTGCAAGACGTGTTCCAGGCGGCGTTGGGTCCCGGGGTTGGCGTCTATTCACAGGCGAGCCTTGTTGCGGAAAGTCTGGCGGATTATCTTTTGCGCCACCCTGGTCTGATCGGCCCGGGCCGGGAAAGCTTTTTTCTGACAACTGGAAATGCGCTGCAGGTTTCGGATCGCGCTACGCAGTTCTTGCGCCGAAAGATAGTGTTTACGTCCGCCTGAATTACGGATTTTGTTTGCCTGCTGGTTTTTTGCTTACCGGGCTTTGACTTTTGAGGAATATCTTCATGACCCATTCTGTTGCGATACTCGGGGCGTCCGGATACACGGGTGCCGAACTTGTCAGGCTGATTGCGACCCATCCGTCCCTTCGGGTGCGCGCGTTGAGTGCGGACCGCAAGGCGGGGATGCAGATGGGGCAGGCTTTTGCCCACCTGCGCCATCTGAAGCTTCCACGGCTTGAAAAGATCGCGGATATCGATTTTTCGGATATCGACATCTGCTTTTGCGCGTTGCCGCATGTGACTAGCCAACAGGTCATTCCGTCGTTGCCCGCCGACATGAAGATCGTCGATCTGAGTGCGGATTTCCGGCTGCGTGATCCGCTGGCTTATGAAAAATGGTACGGGCAACCCCACGCCGCGGTCGATTTGCAAAAAGAGGCCGTGTACGGGCTGACCGAATTTTACCGCGAAGAGATCAAGGGCGCCCGCTTTGTGGCAGGGACAGGGTGCAATGCGGCCACCGGATTGTTGTCGCTATTGCCGTTGGTGCGCGATGGATTGATCGACCTTGACGATATTATTATCGACATGAAGTGCGCCGTTTCGGGGGCCGGACGCACCAGCAAAGAGCATTTGCTGCACGCGGAATTGTCTGAAGGCTATTACCCGTACGCCATCGGCGGCACGCATCGTCATCTGGGAGAGTTTGATCAGGAGTTTTCCAAAGCTGCGGGGCGAATGGTCGAGGTTCAGTTCACGCCGACGTTGATGCCTGCCAACAGGGGGATCCTTGCGGCGAGCTACGTGCGCGGCGATGCGGTGGCAATTCACAAGGCGTTGGCCGAAACTTACGCCGATGAGCCTTTCATCGAAGTGCTGCCTCTTGGAACCGCGCCCTCCACACGCCATATCAGAGGCTCTAACTTTGTGCATCTTGGTGTGACGACCGAACGTGCAAAGGGACGTGCCACGGTTTTTGCAGCCCTCGATAACCTTACGAAGGGGTCGTCTGGGCAGGCGCTGCAAAATGCCAATCTGATGCTGGGCGAGGAAGAGACGGCGGGCCTGTTGTTGGCGCCGCTCTTTCCGTAAAGGAGGATGCGATGAAGGGACTTAAAAAACAACGCAGGATACAGGTGATTGCGGCTGCCTGCATCGCCTTGGCGGGATCGACGGCTCTCATCGGCTACGGGATGCGTGACGGGATCAATTTCTTCCGTTCGCCCTCGCAGGTGGTGGCCGAACCGCCCAGTGCAAGCGAGTTGTTCCGGATCGGTGGTCTGGTCGCAGAAGGCTCTTTGGTGCGCGGTCAGGGCGAGACGATCACCTTTGTTGTGACCGATGGTGGCGCAGAGGTGCCTGTGGCCTATACCGGCGTGCTGCCGGATCTCTTTGAGGAGGGTCAAGGGATGGTTGGTATGGGAAATTACATCAATGGAACATTCCAAGCAACTGAAATACTTGCAAAACATGATGAAAATTACATGCCATCCGAAGTAGTGGATGCTTTGAAAGCCCAAGGTATCTATCAAGATCCGAACGGCGGATCGTAAGCCGCGCACCCAACGTACGGTGTGATTGACAAATTTTAATGCAATTCAAGCAGCCTGTCCCGTGAATGTTAACGCAGTCACGAGGACAAAATGCCATGCAAACGATCGAAGCGATTGCAGACGAAATCGTCCAGCGCGAAGGGGGCTATGTCAATGACCCTGACGATCCCGGAGGGGCCACCAAATACGGGGTGACGATTGGGACAATGAAGCGGCTTGGACTTGACCTGACCGGGGACGGTCGGGTGGATGTCGCGGATGTCAAACGGCTTGACCGCGCCACGGCGGCCGAGATTTTTATCGAGCATTATTTCGCGCGGCCGCGGATTGCGGCGCTTCCCGAAGCTCTGCACGCGACGGTATTTGACATGTATGTGAATGCTGGCGCCAATGCGGTGCGGGTGCTGCAAAAACTGCTGGTCGAGATGGGCCAGAAGGTGTCGGTTGACGGGGTGATCGGGCCTGAAACGATTACAGCGACCCGCGCGGTCCTTGCGGTGGCACCGGAGCATTTGTGCGATGCCTACGGGATTGCGCGGCGCAATTACTACTACGGGCTGGCCGACCGGCGTATCAGTAGCCGGAAATATGCGCGCCGCCGTGACGGAGGAAAAGGCGGGTGGATCACGCGGGCCGAAGAGTTCATCAGCCCCAAATATCACCTGACAGAGGACGAGCATGCGCGGCGGGTGGCCTCATGGGGATGATGCGGGGCTTGATCGACCTGCTCTTCGGGGAGCAGCGCAACGTCATCCGTGACACGGTCGAAGTGTTTCGTCCCAATGCCGAGGCGCAGGCCGGGCGGGAGCATGGATTTTCACAGGCGGCGCTGGCGCAGTTTGCAGCCGAGTTCGCAACGCAGCCTAAAGGCCGCTTTGACCGGTTCATCGACGGGCTGAACCGTTTGCCGCGTCCGGCATTGGCATTTGGCACGCTTGGATTGTTTATCAGCGCGATGGTCAATCCGATCTGGTTTGCGACGCGCATGCAAGGGATTGCTTTGGTGCCTGAACCGCTTTGGTGGCTGATGGGGGCGATTGTGTCATTCTATTTCGGGGCGCGGCATCAGGCCAAAGGGCAGGATTTTCGCCGCTCGGTGGCAGGCAGCATGCTCGACACCCGTGAGGTCAGCCGCAACATTCGCGAATTGCGCGCGCTTGATGCCCAGAGCGGGGCCAAGGAAGGTATCTTGCCCGACGACACGGCCAAAGAAATAGGAGCAGGGGGCGATAATCCGGCCCTTTCAGACTGGAGGCGTAAGGATGCAGGATGATTGGATACGACGTGTCGATCAACGGCTTCACGGCCTGGAGACGCGCAACGCGGTCGAGGAAGTGCACCGTGTCGCGGTCGAGAAGCGCCTTGGTTCTATCGAGGATACGCTAAACTGGCTGGTGCGGTTGGTCATCGGGGCGCTTGTGATTGCGGTGGTGACTTATGCTTTGCGCGGGGGATTTGCGGCGATGTGAATTTCCACGATTGTAGCCGGCGATTGTCGGCTGCGATTGTTGACTGCGGGGGGGCTTGTGGTGCAGCAGCAATGATGCACTTTGGTAACGTGGTTGCGATCATGTCGCAGCCGGTTTTCCATTGGCGCGGGCAGGCGTGTGTACTACCGTAGGCGCATGATAATAGAACTTGGACATTTTGCACTGATCCTCGCCGCGATCGCCGCTGTGGTTCAGACCTTCATCCCCCTGATAGGGGCTCATTACCGCTGGTCAAGCTGGATGGCGGTGGCGGGGCCGGCGGCAACGGCGCAGTTTGTGTTGGTCGCAGGAAGCTTTGCGGCCCTTACCTACGCGTTTGTGGTGTCGGATTTCTCGTTACGGTTAGTGGTGTTGAACTCGCACACGCTCAAGCCGATGCTTTATAAAGTGTCCGGTGTCTGGGGCAACCACGAAGGATCGATGCTTTTGTGGGTGATGATTCTGGCGTTGTTCGGGGCTTGTGCATCGTGGTTCGGGCGCGGGTTGTCCGAGACGCTCAAGGCGCGGGTGCTGTCTGTTCAGGGATCTGTTGGGGTCGCATTCTATGCCTTCGTGCTATTGACCTCGAATCCTTTTGTGCGGCTCGAGATTCCGCCAATGGACGGGCAGGACCTCAATCCGCTGTTGCAAGATCCCGGTTTGGCGTTTCATCCGCCGTTTTTGTATCTGGGCTATGTCGGGCTTTCGATGACCTTTTCTTTTGCTGTTGCGGCATTGATCGAGGGACGTGTTGATGCGGCATGGGGCCGTTGGGTGCGGCCATGGACGCTTGCGGCGTGGATTTTTCTGACTATCGGTATCGCGCTTGGGTCCTGGTGGGCCTATTACGAACTTGGCTGGGGTGGCTTCTGGTTCTGGGATCCGGTCGAGAATGCCTCTTTTATGCCCTGGCTCTTGTCAGCCGCCCTGCTCCACTCGGCCATCGTTGTCGAAAAGCGGGAAGCGTTGAAAAGCTGGACTATTTTGTTGGCGATCCTTGCCTTCGGGTTTTCGTTGATCGGTACGTTTATCGTGCGCTCGGGGGTGCTGACGTCGGTGCATGCCTTTGCCAATGATCCCGAGCGTGGTTTGCTGATTTTGATTATTCTGGCAGTGTTTGTGGGTGGGGCTCTGACGTTGTTTGCAGCCCGCGCGAATACGATGCAGGCAAAGGGTGTTTTTTCGATGGTCAGCCGCGAAAGTGCGCTGGTTGCCAATAATATCCTGCTTGCGGTGAGCTGTTTTGTCGTCTTTTTCGGCACGCTTTGGCCGTTGGTGGCCGAGATGCTTTTTGACCAGCAAATCAGTGTTGGACCGCCATTTTTTGACGCAGCGTTCACACCGTTCATGGTGGCGCTTGCGGCATTGATGCCGTTGGGTGGGATGTTGCCGTGGAAGCGGGCCACGCTTGGGCGCGCGATGCAGCCGCTTTGGGGGATACTGGCACTGAGTATCGCAAGTGGCGCGTTGGTTTTCGTCATACGAGGCGGCGGCTCTATGCTTGCGCCGATCGGCTTTGTTCTGGCGATCTGGGTGATTGGCGGGGCGATTGCCGAATTAGGCACGCGGACCGGGCGCGGGACGGTTGCTGCGCGGTTTGCGCGGCTGCGGCGACTGCCGGGCGCAGATTGGGGCAAGGCAATGTCTCACTCCGGTCTCGGTGTTACTGTGCTTGGTGTGGCGGCCCTTACGGCATGGCAAATTGAGGACATTCGCGTGGCCCAGGTTGATGTACCTTACGAGGTCGGCGGATACGAGATTACCTTGCGGGATGTGAACAAAATCGAGGGGCCCAACTACCTTTCGACGATGGCAACGATCGACATCAGCAAGGATGGCGAAGCAGTGGTAACCCTGCGTCCGGAAAAGCGGACTTATCCGGTGGCTCGAATGGCCACGACCGAAGCGGCCATCAAGAACGGCGTGTTCCGGGACCTTTATCTTGTGATCGGGGATCCTCAGGACAAAGGTGGCTGGGCGGTCAGAACTTATATCAAGCCGTTTGCCAACTGGATATGGGCGGGATGTATCATCATGGCGCTTGGTGGGGTTCTGTCGCTGTTTGACAGGCGGTACCGCGTTGCGGCGGGGGCGCGCAAACAGGCTAATGTTGCAGGAGTTCCGGCGGAATGAAGTGGCTTGTTGTGCTGTTGTGGCTTCTGGCGGGGCCTGCATTCGCGTTGGAACCGTCAGAAATGCTGACCGATCCTGTGCTTGAGGCGCGCGCGCGGGCGCTTGATTATGAAATCCGCTGCGTGAAGTGCCAATCCGAGGCGATTGCGTCTTCGAACGCCGATTGGGCACGCGATGCCCGGCGGGCCGTGCGTGAACAGATTGCTGCAGGACAGACCGACGAGCAGGTAAAGACGTTTTTTGTGGCGCGCTACGGAGAAGTGGTTCTGATGGATCCTTCGGCCAAAGGCATCAACCTGATCTTGTGGGTGTCGGGGCCGGTGATGTTGCTGGTGGCTATGGGAGTTGGCTTTGTCTATGTGCGCCGCCGCGATCCAAAGCGTGCCGAGCCGGATCTTGACGAGGCAGAGGCGGCGCGCTTGAAGGAAATAATGAACAGCTGACGTATGGTTTCGCTCTTGCGGACAGGTGCTGCTGCCTAGTCTCTGGGGAGCGATCAACAGGGGACATTCCATCAATGCAGTACGAAACCATCCGATACGCCGTGCGCGACGATGTAGCGATTTTGACCTTGAACCGCGCTGATGTGATGAACGCGTTGAACACCCAGATGCGGGCCGAGATCACCCATGCCGTTCAGCGCGCAGGAACAGAAGCACGCGTGCTGGTCTTGACCGGCAAGGGGCGTGCGTTTTGCTCCGGTCAAGACCTTGGAGACCGTGCAAATGCTGGAAACCTTGATCTGGAGCGCACCTTGCGGGATGAATATGTGCCCATGTTACAGGCAATTTTCAATGCGCCGATCCCGACCATTGCGGCTGTAAACGGTGCCGCGGCGGGGGCCGGCGCGAACCTTGCACTGGCGGCTGATGTTGTGATTGCAACGCATAGTGCAGTATTTTTACAAGCCTTCACACGCATTGGTCTGATCCCTGACGCCGGTGGAACTTATTGGCTGCCGCGGCAGATGGGCTTTGCAAAGGCGATGGGCGCGGCCTTGTTCGCGGACACGATCACGGCCAAGCAGGCAGACGATTGGGGCATGATCTGGGAACATGTGCCAGACGACGATTTTGCCGAACATTGGTGGCAGCGGGCGCTTCATCTGGCCAAGGGGCCAACGCTTGCCTATCGTCACGCCAAGACCGCCATTCGCGAAACCTACGATCATACTCTAGACGAGCAATTGGCTGTCGAGGCGCGCCTGCAGGGCGAGCTGGGTAAGTCACGGGACTTCAAAGAAGGGGTGCTGGCCTTTCTGGAAAAGCGTCCTGCGCAATACGAGGGACGCTGAGACCTGATCGCTGCGCCAAGGGCTTGGGCCCCAGAAGGCCCCAAACCGGTCACAACAAGGTAGAACGCCCCCGCCGAGCAGTCTCGGCGGGGGCGTTATGTTGAAGCCAACAGCCATCAGGCTTTAGCGGTCCTCGACGTTGACATAGTCACGTGCGGGCGAGCCGGTATAAAGCTGTCTGGGGCGACCGATCTTTTGCGTCGGATCCACCAGCATCTCTTTCCACTGTGAAACCCACCCGACGGTCCGCGCCACGGCAAAGATCGGCGTGAACATCGAGGTCGGGAAACCCATCGCTTCAAGAATGATGCCCGAATAGAAATCCACATTCGGGAAGAGCTTTTTGTCGTGGAAATAGGGGTCGGCAAGGGCGGCTTTCTCAAGCTCTTTGGCAACCTGAAGGATCGGGTTGTTCTCAACGCCCAACAGATCAAGCACCTCGTCAGCGCTCTCTTTCATGACCTTCGCACGCGGGTCAAAGTTCTTGTAGACCCGATGCCCGAATCCCATCAACCGGAAAGGATCGTTCTTATCCTTGGCGCGGGCGATATACTCCGGAATGCGGTCGATGGTTCCAATTTCCTTAAGCATTTCAAGGCAGGCCTGATTGGCACCGCCATGGGCAGGACCCCAAAGGCAGGCGATTCCAGCCGCAATGCAAGCAAACGGGTTTGCGCCCGAAGACGATGCAAGGCGCACGGTCGAGGTCGAAGCGTTCTGTTCGTGATCCGCGTGAAGCGTGAAAATCCGGTCCATGGCACGCGCCAAAATCGGGTTGACGACATATTCTTCGGATGGGACCGCGAAACACATGCGCAAGAAGTTGGACGCATAATCAAGATCGTTGCGCGGATACACAAAAGGCTGGCCGACGTGATACTTGAACGCCCATGCTGCAATTGTCGGCATTTTCGCGATCAGCCGGATCGAGGCGACTTCGCGTTGCCACGGATCATTCACGTCGGTGCTGTCGTGATAAAAGGCCGACATAGCGCCAACGACACCGACCATAACGGCCATCGGATGAGCATCCCGCCGGAATCCGCGAAAGAAATTCTGCATCTGCTCGTGGAGCATCGTGTGGTGGGTGACGCGGAATTCGAAATCCTCAAGCACGTCGGCTGTTGGCAACTCGCCGTAAAGCAGCAGATAGCACACTTCGAGGTAGTGGGACTTTTCGGCCAGCTGGTCGATCGGGTAGCCACGATGCCAAAGCTCGCCCTTGTCACCGTCGATAAAGGTGATCGTCGACTCGCAGGACGCAGTCGAAGTGAATCCGGGATCATAAGTGAAAGTATCGGATTGGGCGTATAGCTTGCGGATGTCGATCACGTCCGGACCAACTGTCCCCGACATCATCGGAAGCTCAATTTCGGTGTCGTTCACAGTAAGTTTGGCGAATTTCGCCGGTCGGCTGTTATCTGGCATTATCAGTCCCTTTCAGTCGGCCGAAGGCCTGTTTTCTGGCCTCGAGTTTATCTAGGTGGCGTCCGTAGCAGGGCTTTCGCCCTTTATCCGGTCGCAGCATCAGTCAGGCGGCCAATCGTTTCCTCCGGGCCAAGCACGAGCATCATGTCATAGACGCTCGGTGTCACAGTGCGCCCTGCAAGGGCTGCACGCAGGGGTTGAGCGATCTTGCCGAACTTTACCCCGTGGCTTTGGGTGAATTCGGCGAAAGTCTGCTCCAAACCTTCCTTGGTCCAGCTAGCACTTTGCAGGTGCGGCGTCAATTCACCCAACAAGGCCCGCGTTGGAACGTCAAGGGAAGCTCCTGCTTTGTCGTCGGGTGAAACGGGGCGCGAGACCATGATAAACTGTGCCTTTTCAAGCAATTCAGGAAATGTTTTTGCGCGCTCTTTCAGGCAGTACATTGCTTGCAAAAGGCCGTTTTGCTGCGCTGCGGAAAACTCTGTGCTGCCGCTGACCCGCGCAAAGTCTACAAGTTGTGCAACCAGTGCGGCGTCAGGTTCATGTGCGATGTGCTGTCCACACAAATGTTCCAGCTTTTTGAAGTCAAAGCGGGCAGGGGACTTGTTGATCCCGTCCAGATCGAACCATTCGTTGGCCTGGGCGTCGGTAAAGAACTCATCGTCGCCGTGGCTCCAACCCAGTCGCGCAAGGTAGTTGCGCATGCCCGACGCCGGATATCCCATGACCTGATAATCCGACACACCCGTTGCGCCGTGACGCTTTGAAAGCTTTTTGCCATCGGAACCAAGGATCAACGGAATATGCGCATAAACAGGCAAGGCCCAGCCCATGGCATGATAGATCATCATCTGGCGCGGCGTGTTCGACAGGTGATCATCCCCCCGGATAACATGCGTCACACCCATTTCGTGATCGTCAACCACGACGGCCAACATATAGGTCGGCGACCCGTCAGAACGCAGCAGCACCATGTCATCAAGGTTTTCATTCCTGAATGTCACGTCGCCTTGAACTTTGTCGTTTACCTGTGTCGTGCCAGTGGTCGGTGCCTTGATGCGTACCACAAACGGCAGATCCGGCTGCGCGCCTGCGGGTGTGTCCCGCCAGGGCGAGCGAAACAGCGTGGAGGTGCCGGCGGCACGTGCTGTCTCCCGGAATGTTTCGATATCTTCCTGAGTGGAAAAACATTTGTACGCGGCACCTTTTGCCAACAGCGCATGTGCGACCTCTTGATGGCGCGCTGCCCGCTCGTACTGGCTTATCATCTCGCCATCATGATCAAGCCCAAGCCACGCCATCCCGTGCAAGATCGCTTCGGTGGCTTGCGGGGTAGAGCGCTCGCGGTCGGTATCTTCGATCCGCAACAAGAATGTGCCGCCGCGTGCGCGTGCGAAAATCCAGTTAAAAAGAGCGGTGCGCGCCGTTCCTATATGCATGAAACCGGTCGGAGAGGGCGCGATGCGCGTGACGATAGGGGTCGTGGATGTGGTGTCGGTCATGGGAGAAGTTAACCTTTCATCAACCATGTGAGAGCTAGGATCGGAACCGTGTATGCAATTGAAACCCCAAGGACAAGGGCATCGCCGTTTGTGATGCTGATCCCGATGCTGTTGGCGCAGCGTGGGTTTTTGTTTTTGTGGGTGCCGATCTTTCTTGCCATCGGGATCGGGGGCTATTTCAGTCTGCGGTTCGAGCCGGAGATGTGGCATTATAGTGTGGCCGCGGTTGCAATTGTGACATTGGGAGCGTTGGCGTGGTTTGGAGGAGAAGCATTCGGGCCTGTTTTTTCGGCAATTGCCTGTATCTTGATCGGGGCCATGTTGGCCGGTGCGCGTGCGCATTCGGTGGCGGAACCGGTCCTCGGGTTTCGGTATTACGGGCCGATCGAGGGGCGTGTGGTCGCAATCGACCGCTCGTCGTCGGACAAGGTTCGGGTCACTTTGGATAAGGTTGTCTTGGCGCGGATATCTCCGGAACGTACTCCGACACGGGTACGGGTGTCTCTGCACGGCGGCGACCAAGGCATCGACCCTGCGCCGGGAATGATCGTTATGCTGACCGGTCATTTGTCGCCACCCGGTGGGCCGGTCGAGCCCGGAGGGTTCGATTTCGGGCGTAAGGCATGGTTTGACGGGTTGGGCGCGGTTGGCTACTCCCGCAGCCCGCTTCTGGGACTTGCACAGGCGCAGCAGGGTGGTTTTGCACAGCATGTGTTTGCTCTGCGTATGGGCTTAAGTGCGGCGATCCAGAACCGTTTGGAAGGCCAGACCGGTGCTTTTGCAGCCGCAATCATTACCGGGGACCGATCGGGTATTGACCAGTCCGTACTCGATGATCTGCGGCGCTCCAATCTGGCTCACTTGCTCGCTATCTCGGGCTTGCATATGGGTTTGATGACGGGGGTGGTCTTTGTCGCGCTGCGGGTGTTTTTGTCCCTCGTTCCTCCAATAGCCTTGCGCGTGCCGGTCAAAAAGATCGCAGCCGTGGGGGCCATTGCGGCGGGGGTGTTCTATTTGATTTTGTCTGGGGGAAATGTCTCGACCCAGCGGGCGTTTGTGATGGCGCTTGTGATGCTGGTCGCGGTTCTGCTTGACCGGCGGGCGATTTCGCTTCGGGCGGTTGCTCTCGCGGCGCTTATCGTTTTAACACTGCGCCCCGAAAGCCTTACGGGGCCGGGGTTCCAGATGTCATTCGCTGCGACCACGGGGTTGGTTGCGGTTTTCGGCTGGCTGCGTGAGGCCCCCACGGATCGGTGGCGGCTGCCAAAAGTCTGGCGCCCTGTGGCGGCTGTTGTGATTTCTTCGGCAGTAGCCGGGGCGGCAACGGCTCCTTTTAGCGCGGCACATTTCAATCAACTCTCGGATTATGGGCTGTTGGCGAATCTCTTATCTGTGCCGTTGATGGGGCTTCTTGTCATGCCCGCGGCGGTGGCCAGTGCCGTGTTGGCGTTGGTAGGACTTGAGGCGCTTGGCTTGGTCGTAATGGGGGCTGGATTGGACTGGATTATGTTTGTTGCGCAAAAAGTGTCGCAGATGTCCGGGGCGACGACGCCTGTCGTGACACCAGGTCCGTGGGTGTTGCCGGTGCTCTCTGTCGGGTTCCTCTTTGCCATTATCTGGCAAGGAAGGGCGCGTTTGCTCGGACTTTTGGCACTGCCGCTGGCAGTCGTATTGTGGAGCTTTGCCGAACGTCCGGATGTCCTGATTTCCGAAAGCGGGGGACTTGTGGGCATACAAACAACGGCAGGTAGGGTGCTAAACAAGCCAAAAGGAGACGGATTTGCGGCGCGCAGTTGGTTGGAAAACGATGGCGACAGCGCGCAACAGGCAGATGCATTCGCGCGTGTCGGGTTTTCCGGCGTCAAGGGGGATTTGTTTCTTGAGCGCGGCCCTTTGCGCTTGCGGCACCTCTCTGGGCGCGGGGTCGCGCAAAGAGCGCAACAGCCCTGTGAAGCCGGTTTTCTGATTGTAACGCAAGCACCAGATAGGCCCCCCGTCGGGCCTTGTCAGGTGATCAGTCCTGATACCTTACGATACTCCGGTGCGCTTGCCCTGACAATCGACGGGGATAAAGTCAGGGTCCTTTCCAGCCGAAGCTTTTCAGGCAAAAGGCTGTGGACCGAGAAGAGCTTTGGTCAGTAGGTTCGGATCAAGCCCACAAGCCGCCCTTGGACTTCGACCTGATCATCACGGTAAAGCCGCGTTTCATAGGCGGGATTGGCGGCCTCCAGCGCGATCATGCCTGCTTTGCGACGGAAGCGTTTGAGGGTGGCTTCATGGCCCTCAACAAGTGCGACAACGATATCGCCGTTTTCTGCTGTTTTGCTCTCACGGATGACAACAACGTCACCTTCGTTGATGCCGGCGTCGATCATTGAATCGCCCTTCACCTCCAGAGCATAATGATGGCCCTTTCCGACCATCTGCCCGGGCACTGCGACGGTATGCGAGACCTCCGAGATTGCACTGATTGGCACACCTGCTGCGATGCGGCCCATAATCGGCAGCTCTACCGAATGCAGCAGCACCGGTGCTGCATTGGCGGGCACACGTTCGATCACCTGCGGCTGAAACCCGTTTGTCCGTCCAACTGAAAGCATAGCGTCAGGTAGTTTGATAATCTCCAGTGCACGGGCTTTGTGGGCAAGCCGGCGGATAAATCCGCGT